>NZ_JBHWUE010000005.1:0-275185 GCF_042738615.1 Rhodococcus sp. NPDC059968 | reverse complement strand
ACCTGGGGTGCTGTGCCCGCCATGGTCACTCGTGTCATGGAACACGAAAACTTCGTCGCTGCAGACACGTCCAGTGTCCGGTCGATCCCCCTCGGCGGGTCCGCGTCGACCCCGGCATTCCGGCGCACCGTTCAGGAGCGGTTCCCGAACCTCAAGGGTGGCGGTGCCGGGTCGATGTACGGGCTGACCGAGGCCGGTGGCCTCCTCGCCATGGGTACATCCCGTGAGATCTCCGAGCGCCCGGGCTGCGTCGGCAAACTGCTGCCGCCGATCGAGGTGACGATCGCGACCCCGGACGCCGACGGTAACGGCGAGATTCTCGTCAACTGCCCCGGCCTGATGAGTGGGTACGTCGACCCCGACCTGGAATCGCTCGTCGACGCCGACGGGTGGCTGCACACCGGTGATCTCGGTCGCGTCGACGCCGACGGCCACCTCTACCTGAGCGGCCGGTCGAAGGACATCATCATCCGCGGCGGAGAGAACATTTCGTGCGCGTACGTGGCCGCGGCCCTGACCACCCATCCCGCCGTCGCCGAGGCAATCGTCGTGGCCCTGCCGCATGAGGAGCTCGGCGAACAGGTCGCGGCCGCCGTCACCATCCGGCGCGGCATGCCGGTCAGCACCGACGACTTGCGCGCACACGCAGCCACAACGCTCGGCCGCTTCCAAATCCCCACCCGCTGGTGGTTGCGCAACGACATGCTTCCCACCAGCGCGTCCGGGAAGGTGATCCGCCGCAATGTGGAGGCCATGTGGCTCGAACGCGGTGCCACCGACCTGATCGATAACGACAACTGACAGCCCATCCGACAGATCGGCGCTCCCCATGACGACCCCTCCCCCAGACGCCGGGTCGACCGGCCCCCTCGCCGGCCTCCGAGTCCTCGAGCTCGGGGGCATGGGACCGGCGCCCTTCGCGGCAATGACTCTCGCCGATCTCGGCGCCGACGTCGTACGCATCGAGCGACCGGCATCGCGCGGCCGCCCGCCGCGGGACGGGTCGCAGATCCTCCACCGCGGGAAACGATCGATCTGCCTGGATGTGAAGGACGACGCCGACCGTAGAACCCTGAAGGAACTCGCGGGCCGTGCCGACGTGGTGATCGAATCCTCGCGTCCCGGTGTTGCCGAGCGGCTCGGCATCGGCCCCGACGACCTGCACGCCGTCAATCCGCGGATCGTCTATGCCCGGATGACCGGCTGGGGCCAGGAGGGCCCGAAGGCAGCGACCGCCGGCCACGATGTCGGATACCTGGCGGGGACCGGGCTCCTCCACGCCATCGGCGGTGAGGAATGCCCTCAGATCCCTCTCGCTCTCGTCGGCGACTTCGGTGGTGGTGCACTGTATCTCGTGATCGGCATTCTCGCGGCCGTAACCGAGGCCCGGCGCAGCGGCCGGGGACAGGTCGTCGACGGCGCGATCGTCGACGGCGCCGCCCACATGGGCACTCTGCTGTACGGGATGCTCGACGCCGGCAGGTGGACGGACCGGCGGCGGTCCAACCTGATGGACGGCGGTACCCCGTTCTATTCGGTCTACGAGACCGCCGACGGCAAGCACATGGCTGTCGGTGCGATCGAACCGCAGTTCTACGACGCTTTCGTCGAGATTCTCGCGCCGGATGAGGAACTGCCGTCTCGGCGGGACAGGTCAGCATGGCCCGAACTTCGCGACCGCATCGCGGCACGGTTCCGCACTCGTACCCGAGACGAATGGACCACCCTGTTCCGAGGCACCGACGCCTGCGTCGAGCCCGTTCTGTCTCTCACCGAATCCCTCGACGACGATCACCTACGCGAGCGCGGAACATATGTCGACGTCGCCGGAATCCGCCAGCCCGCTCCGGCGCCGCGGTTCTCGCGAACGCCCGCGGCCGCGATCACACCGCCGTGCACTCCGGGCGACCATGATTCCCGCAGCGTGCTCGCGTCGTGGGATGTGCGGTAGCCACGCCGAAACGAGCTCGTCCGGCCAGGACGTCAGTCCCTGACCGGACGAGCACTCAGCGTCGGATAACTACCGGCGCGCTACGTTGATCACTTTGATCTGGGTGTACTCGAGCAACCCGAGGACACCGAGCTCGGTACCGATGCCGGACTGCTTGGCGCCGGCGATGGGTACGTCCGGTGTCCGATCGCTGTGCTTGTTCACCCACACGGTTCCCGCCGAGATTCGGTGAGCAATCGCGGTGGCGGCGTCGATGTCCGTCGACCAGACCGACGCGGCCAAGCCGAATTCGCTGTCGTTGGCGCGGGTCACGACGTCATCGATATCGGTGTAGGGCATCACCGGGACCACGGGGCCGAATTGTTCCTCGACGACCAGACGTGACGACTCGTCGACATCCCGGACGATCGTCGGTCGCACGAAGTAGCCGGGACCGTCGACGACCCCTCCGCCGGGCATGACCTTTCCGGCGGACTCCGCGTCCGCGAGGATTTCCTTGATGCGGTCGAACTGGGCCTGGTTCTGGACCGGCCCTAACTGTGTTCCCGGTTCCATGCCGTTACCGACGATCGCGTTTGCCGCACGCGCTGCAAGAGCGTCACAGAATCGGTCATAGATGTCCGCGTGCACGTAGATCCGCTTGATCGCGCGACAGATCTGCCCACTGTTGCCGAAGGCGGCGTGAAAGACCTTCTCGGCGACCTCCTCGACGTCGACATCCGGCAGGACGATCGCCGGGTCGTTGCCGCCGAGCTCGAGGGTCACCCGGGTCAGGCGCTCCGCCGCCGCAGCCATGACCTTCTTGCCCGTTTCCGTCGAGCCGGTCAAGCTGACCTTCTGCAGTCCCGGATGCGCCGAGAGGTGCGGGCCGAGCTCGGGGCCACCCGAGACGATGTTCACCACACCGGCGGGGACGATGCCTGCGATGAGCCGACCGAGGTGGAGGGTGGCCGCGGGGGTCGTCGGGGCGGGTTTGACGACCATCGTGTTACCGGCCAGCAGGGCGGCGGGGAGCTTGAACGCCAGGAGGAGCAGGGGAAAATTCCACGGCACGATGATGCCGATCACGCCCACCGGAACGCGGTGGATCTCGACGCGGCGCAGTTCGCTGTCGTCGATCACTTCCGGTTCGAGGGTGAGGCCGGCGAAGTAGCGAATGTACTCGACCGCTGTGTCGACCTCCCCGAACGCGGCGGCGAGCGGTTTTCCCTGTTCGCGGACGAGGATGCCGGCTAGTTCCTGACGGTGCTGTGCGATGGTGTCGGCGATCTGCGACACGATCCGCCGCCGCTCGTCGACCGGGGTAGCTGCCCAGCTCGGGTGTGCGGCTCCGGCCGCGGCCACGGCCCGGTCCAGCTGCTCGGGCGAGGCGGCAGGGACCGTGCTGAAGGTCTGCTCGGTGGCGGGGTCGATGACCGGAAGCTCCGTGGAGCCCGGCACGAGAGCGCCGTCGATCAGCAGTGCGAAGTCGTTCATCAAAGGTTCCTCTGATTGGCGTGAATGGTTGTGCCCGCACCGGGTTCGCAGTCGGCCGCAGTTCCATCGGCGCCGTCGTCCGGCCGGGGCGGCAGGTTCGGAATGGCGATCGCCGCGACGACAATTCCGAGAATCCCGAAGAGCACGAGTGCGTATGCGGGTGCGATGGTGGAGACCTCCGCGACCAGCCAGGTGGAGACGAATGGTGCGGCACCGCCGAACACCGCGTAGCTGATCTGGAACGGGAGTGCGCTGGCCGAGAACCGAACCTCGACGGGAAAGAGTTCGACGACTGCCAGTGCCGACACGATCAGCAGGGAGTACGCGGTGGTGGCGTACAGGGAGATTCCGATCGTCGCGGCGACGACGCCGTGCCGCAGGAGAATGAAGGCCGGCACCACCGCGATCGCCAGGGCCGCGGCGAGTGACACGGCCAACGTCTTGCGTTGGATGCGGTCTGCCCACCGACCGATGCCGAAGATCAGCCCGATCCCCACGAGGTGTCCGACGACGACGATCGTCAGGGCCGTCGACATCGGGTAATTCTGAAACTTCACGAGGTAGGACATCATGAATCCGACCAGGATGTAGCCGGCGACGGATTGCATGGCGACCCATCCGAGGAGGGTGCACATCTGGCGGCGAACCGTGCGGAAGGCCTGCGCGAGAGGCGCGGGCGTTCCCGGCTCGGAGTTCGCTCGGGCGGCGGTGAAGTCGTGTGAATCCTCGATGCTCATGCGGAGGTAGAAGCCGAGGACGCCGAGCGGGGCCGACAGGAGGAACGGCAGACGCCAGCCCCACTGGGCCATCTGCTGGTCGGTCGTCAGGGCCGAGACGACCAGGACGACCAGGGCGGCGCAGCAGACCCCCGCAACGATCGACACCACGAGTTTGGAGGCGTTCTTGCCGCGTTCGCCGATCGCGGACTGCTCGACCACGAGAACGAACGCTCCGCTCTGCTCCCCGCCCGCCGAGAAGCCCTGTAGCAGTCGGCACACGAGCAAGAGTGTCGGTGCTGCCACACCGACCGCCGCATAGGTCGGCAGCACGCCGATGGCCGCGGTGGCCCCGCTCATCAGAAGAACCGCGATCATCAAGGCGCGCTTGCGTCCCCAGCGGTCGCCGACGTGTCCGAAGACGACCGCTCCGATCGGACGAATCACGAACGCGACGCCGAACAGGGCGAACGTCGAGAGCAGAGCCGCCACGCTGTCGAACTGCGGGAAGAACAGCGTGGCGATGGTGACTGCGAAGAACCCGTACAGGGTGAAGTCGTAGAACTCGATGAAGTTGCCGATCGCGCCGGCCCGGGTGACCTTGGTGATCTTGTCCGGAGCGCTCGTGTGCGCAGGAGCGTCGAGTGTGCTCATACATCGTCCGATCGAAGTGGGAAATGAGGAGAGTGAACGGCGCAGCCGGACTATCGTGCGGTCAGGCCGCCGTCGACGGGCAGCGCGATCCCAGTGACGAAGGACGACTCGTCCGAGGCCAGCCACAGCGCGGCGTCCGCGATCTCGCGGGGCTGACCTGCGCGGCCGAGTGGGACACCGGCGACGACACGCTTCTCGTTCTCTTCCTGGGAGAATCGTGCATCGACCTTCATGAAGTCGTTGTACAGCATCGGGGTCGCCACCGGCCCCGGGCACAGTGCGTTCACGCGGACACCGTCGGTCGCGTAACGCACGGCCAATCCCTTGGCCAGACCGATGATGCTCGCCTTCAGGGCGGAGTAGATCGGGCTGAGTGCAGACCCGACGAGTCCGGAGGTGGATGCAGTGAAGATGATCGAGCCGCTCCCCTGCTGTCGCATGTGCGTGATCGCACGTGCCGCGATCACCGTCGACTGCGTGAGGTTCACGTCCGTGGCGGTACGGAATTCGTCGAGGTCGAGTGTTTCCACGTCGCCGGGAGCGGGCATTCCCGCATGGCTCCACAGGACGTCGATTCCGCCGAGCCATGCGATCGCGTCGTCGGCGACGGTCCCCGCGATGTCGGCGTCGGACAGATCGGCGACGAATCCCTGTGCGTTACCGCCCGCCGTGTTGATTCCGTCGACCACCTCCTTCAACCGAACCTCGTCCCGGTCGACTGCCGCGATCCGGGCGCCTTCCTGCGCGAACAGTTCGCACCCGGCTCGGCCCATTCCCGACGCGGCCGCGGTCACGACCACGCGCTTGCCTTGCAGTCTCATCGTCATCTCCTCAATGTTGTTCGTTTCGCACGGTTGTTCGTTTCGCACGGATGGGCCGGTCGGCCTTCCCCGATCCGGTCATTCCTCCGGTGCAAGCGTCACGGTGATTCCGTCGAGCGACTGCGCGTGCGCGATCTGGCAGGACAGTCGTGACGTCTCCGCGTCGAATCCTTCCGCTTCCTCGAGGAGTTCGATCTCGTCTACGGAGCGCTCGCCGAGTCCCGCGACGACCTGCGATTCCAGGTACACATGGCAGGTGGCGCAGGACGCGGTTCCGCCGCAGGAAGCAAGGAGTGGAAAATCATTGTCCCGCAGAGCTTCCATGAGGGTCTGTTCGGGTTCCCACTCCACCTGGCTGGGTGATCCCGCACGGTCGATGACGGTGATGTTGTTGGACATGTCGTGAATTCCTAACGTGATGTAGCGAGAGCGTCGGTTCGGGTGGTCGCCAGCTTCACCGCTCGGTCTGCCGCGAGTACGGGATCGAGCCGGGCGCCGGCGGCGATGAGCTTCTTTCCCGCGGCGAAGTCGCCGAGCGCATTGATCGTGTCCAGTGCGGCCAGACGACCGTCGCGCAGGTAGAGAACCGCGAACTTGCCGTCGGCAGGATCGCCGCGCCGAACTATCTGGTCTTCCGGCGAGCGCACCCCGGCGGTTTGCAGTCGGACACCGTGTTGGACGGTCCAGAACCACGGCACCTCCGTGGCGGCGGCGTCGAGACCCAGTATGTGGCGAGCGGCGCTGTCTGCCTGCGCCATTGCATTCTGAACGCATTCGAGGCGCATGCTGACACCTTCCCGGGGGCAGGTGAAGCGGGTGACGTCGCCGACGGCGTAGATCTCGGGATCGGAGGTGCGGGCGTGCTCGTCGACGACGATTCCGTCGGAACAGTCGAGTCCGGCCGCCTCGGCGAGTTCCTGGTTGGGTAGCACGCCGATTCCCACCACGACGACGTCTGCGGGGATCGTCTCTCCGGCGCTGGTGACAATGCCTTCGACCCGGTCCGACCCCTCGATCCTTGCGAGGGAGCTACCGAAGGCGAACCGTACTCCCTCCGCGACATGGAGGTCCTCGAAGTAGTGACTCACGTCTTCCGAGGTGACGCGGCTCATCGATCGATTCTGGTATTCGAGTACGGTTGCGCTGCAGCCGGATTTCACCGCCGCCGCTGCGACTTCCATCCCGATGTATCCGGCACCGACGATCACGAACCGCACGCCGGGGCGCAGCATCGACTTCAGGTTGTGGCCGTCCGCGCGGGTCTTCAAGACCTGCACGCCGGGCAGTGCCGCGCCCGGAACGTCGAGTGTCCGTGCCCGCGACCCGGCGGCGAGGATGAGACGGTGGTAGGGAATCGCGGATCCGTCGGCAAGGCAGACTTCCCGGGCGGATCGATCGACAGCGGTCACCGCGGACCCAGCGATTCGCCGGATTCCCTTGTTCTCGTAGTAGTCCTGTTTCCGGAGCACGGGCGGCTCATGTGATTCCGCACTGGCGAGCACGTCCTTCGAGAGAGGCGGCCGCTCGTAGGGGAGACCGTCTTCCTCGTCGATCAGGATCAGCTCGCCACGGTATCCGAGTTCGACCAGGCGCGAGGTGGTGTGGACACCGGCGTGCCCGGCGCCGACGACAACGATGGGTATGGACATTGTGCTGCCTCTCGTGCGGTCCGGTCAGGCACCCACGGCACGCAGCAGGACGCGCATGCGCTCGGGTCCGACGGTGAGATTGTTGCCGTGCATGTACTCGATCGCGTGGTCGGGATCGATCGCTATCGCCTCGAGCCGAGCCGACAGGAGTTTGGTCGTCACCCGCAACTCGAGGCGCGCGAGGGGCGAACCGATGCAGCTGTGGATGCCGTATCCGAACCCGAAGTGCCCTTCGGTGTCCCGGTCCATGTCGAACTCGTGCGCGCCGGGGAACTTCGTCTCGTCACGGTTGGCCGATGCGATGAGCAGCCGAACGACCGCACCCTTCGGAATGATGGTTCCGGCGATCTCGACGTCGTCCTTGGTGCGTCGCACGGTGCGGTGAACCGAACCGCGGAAACGGGCAAGTTCCTCGACGAATTTGTCGGCCTCGTCCGGGTTGGTTCGGATCCGCCCCAGGAGATCCGGATGGTGTGCGAATTCCTGGAAGGCCATCGTCATCAACAGTGTGGTGGTGTCGTGGCCGGCAACGAACATGAACCCGCACAGTTCGCGGGCCTCCTTGTCGGAGAGCAGTCCTTCTTTCCACATCCGCGCGATGTGACCGCCGACGGCCTCGCTGTCCTCGCGGTAGAGGCGCTCGAGGTTCTCCTGGAGATAGTCGAAGAACTCCATGGTGTTCTTCTCGTCCTCGCCCGATCCCGGCGCATTCCGCGCGACGCGTGCGAAGTACGTGAACATCTCGTCCGACCAGAACTTCATCTTGTCGATATCCGCGGCCGGAACGTCGAGGATGGCACTGATGGTCGACATGCTCAGCGGCATCGAGTAGGACGTCGCCACCTCGCCGCCGCCGGCCGCGATCATCTCGTCGAGATACCGGGCGGCATTCTCGCGGACGCGGTCTTCGACCATGGCCACCGATTTCGGGGTGAAGGCGCGGGCGACCACCTGCCGGAGGCGGGTGTGGTTGGGCGCATCGAACAGGGTCAGGAACGTCAGCGGCACCGGCTCGGTCACCTGGGAGGAGAAGACCTTGGGTGCGCGCAGAGCTTTGCGCACGTCTTGGTACCGGCTGACGAACCAGACGTCCTCGCCGGGCGTCTGTGCGCGGAGCACCGGGGCATGCTCACGCATCCACGCGTAGTGCGCATACGGCACACCTTGACTGCCGTTCTCGTCGATCACTTTGAACGCGGGAAGGTCTGTCGGCCAATTCAACTCGTGGGAGTAGGGAGGCAAGATCGCGGTGGACTCGGTGACGGTAGACATCGGCGTCCTTTCGTGGAAGCTGGCGTGGACACGGGGCACCGGATCGATAGCGCTCGGCGTCCGGTCTGGGTGTGAGCACTCGACGGAGTTGGCCGTCGGGGAGGGAGTGGATCCTGTTCTCGCTCCGGTTTCTGTGCTCTGCTGCATTTAAGATTCCCAGGAGTGAAGCGCGCCACAAATAGCACTTCCGCTAGGCGGAAGAATTAGTACAAGAATGTGTTATGAGCTGCGGTTACCGTCGCGTGCAACCGGGGTGCCTGCGACGGCGCGCGCGATACTGGTGGCGACAGTCTGCATGGCGGGGATTGCCGTCAACACGTTCTCCTCACCCCGTGGGTAGACCACGTTCAGCGCCGCGATCACCGCACCGTGCTCGCCGATGATGGGCACGGCAAGTCCGGACCACCGCTCGATCCCGAAACCTGCCGCGTAGGAGAAGCGTTGCTGACGCACCTCGGCCAGGATTCGACGGAGTAGTACCGGGTCGGTGACGGTGCGGTCGGTGAGCTTGTCCAGTGGCCCGGACAGAACCTTGCCCTGGTAGTCCGGAGGCGAAAAGGCCAGCAGTACAAGCCCGGTCGAACATCCATGCAAGGGGTATCGTTCGGCCATCCGGCCGGCATCGAGCGTCGAGTCGGGACTCGCCAGACGTTCGAGAAACAACACCGATCCGGCGTCCAAGACCGCCAGACTGACGTGCTGGCGCAGGATCGTCTGAAGGTCCTCCATGAACGGCAGCGCCGCCTCACGCAACGTCATCGTATGCGAGCCGCGCGCGGAAATTTCCCACAGACGCAACCCGATGCTGATCTCCTTGTTGGGAGCGCGTTCGAGTAAACCGTGTTTGACCAGCTCGTTTACCAACCGGTGCGTCGTCGTGAGGGGAAGGTCGGCACGATTGGCGAGCGTCGTGAGCGGAAGTGAGCGCGAATTGCGGTCGAATGCACTGAGCAAACGCACCACACGTCCGATCACCGAGTCTCCACCGCTGTCCGGCATGATCGCAACACCTCTCCGACCGATACACGTGCAGTCTAGTGCGTGTCCCCTCAGGTTCGGCCCGTGTTGGTCACACGGCGACCGGCGAGACCCGATGTGGGTCCACCAGCTCGAGAATGTCGTCCGGCCAGGGCGTCGCACGGGTTTCGGCGGGGAGAACATGCACGGAGGTGAACGCCCCGTGCGCGGCCCGAACTCGGGCCGCGCCGTCGAATTCTTCTCCGTAGACGTCGAATTCGAAGGTGATCGAGGTTCGCCCGACCGCTTGAATGCGGACCGTCGTGGTGACCTCCTGGCCGAACCAGAGCTTCGACGTGTAGTTCACCACTTGCTGGACTCTGGGCATGCTCGGAAAATGCTCCAGCAGACCCAACTGGCGGTACAACCGCACCTCGCACGCTTCCACCCACCGCAAGATCGATGAATTGTGGTGATGCCCTGCGGCATCGGTGTCGGACCATTCCACCAGAGTGGACATCGTCGCCGATCGTGGCGGGAACTGCGTATCGGTGTCGTGTGTCATGGCCGATCCTCCGTAGCGGACAAGAAGGTGCCTTGCGCCGAGGTCAGGACCCGGCCGGTCGAGGTCTGCAGCGTGGCGTTCACTGTGGTGATCCGTCGACCCCGGCGTTCGACCGTGGCACACAGCAGAACCGTGCCGTCGACTCCCGGCGCAAGGGGCCGCTGGTATGCCAGCGTGAGGTCGAGCAGTTCCGGAGCCCCCGGATCTCCGTGGGTTCCGGAATGTCCGACCAGCGCGCGCATCGCGTGGTCGATCAGGCTGACGTGCAGTCCACCGTGCACCACTCCGTGCCTGTTGCACAGCGCCGGGTCGAGTTCGGCGGTCAGCACCGAGGAATTTTCGTGCCGGGCGGTGTCCGTGATGCCGAAGATCTCGTCGAGGGACGGCAGTAACGGGACACCACCGGTAGCCGATGCCGAGCCCGTCATTGTCGGGGTCGAGGGCGTCGAGGGCGGCGGTCCGGGAACGACGATGAAGCGTGCGGTTCCCACGGCGATGTCGGCGTCGTCGGGTCCGTGAATCCGGATACGGCTCAACCCGGTTCGGTGATCCGACGAGATCAGATCCCCTCACGCTGTCACCACGGTTCCGGGCGAGGGCACCGGGCCGACGGCATCGAGGCGCAGGTCGACCGTGCGCACGTCGAGCCCCTGCGCAAACAGGCCGCCGAGCGATTGGGCTGCCGCGGAGTCCGCCGCCACACCCAACCACCCGAGCGGAACGTCCAGCCCCGTGGCGAAGCGGGGAAGGACCATCGCGGCCGTGGCCCAGTCGTCGCCGCGGGCCGTCACACGGCAACCGGTGAGCACCTCGGCCGGGTGGCGAGCGCGGTGACGACCGATCTCGGAACCACGCGCACTCACGGACAACGGTGCCACTTCCGGCTCCTTTCAGAAGCTGAGACTCGACAGATTCGACCCGCCACACGACGCGCTCTCCAGGGCGCACCTCAATAGTCAACACATTTCTGGCGATAGTCAAATTTCCTGTAGACTTTTCCCGAGTGTCGACCGTTGCTCTCGGAGAGCGCGCGAATCAGCCGCCTTCCTGCTCAGCCCACACGTCCCACTGGGCCTGCGCGGTGTCGTGCCAGCGCTTGTGGCTCGCGTCGAACGCGTCCACCGCGCGCACCGCAGGCCAATCGGAGGGCAGGAGCGACGCAGGCAGGTCGGGATCCAGAAACGGGAAGCGGCGCCACTCGTGCACGAGCTCCACCTGAGCGACGAAGGCCTCGGTCGACGTCAGCGGTGCCATCTCCGTGGTCCAATCGGTGAAGTGACGGTACTTCTCCGCCAGCTCGTCGAGATCCCACGCCGCAGAAATGAGGGTCCGGACATCATCGACCGGAACCCACGTTCCGACCCAGGCAAACGCCTTGGCCCGCAAACCCAGTTCGTCGAGGACCGCCAGAACGGCGGCTTCCTTGCCCGCGTCGGGAATTACCCAGAGACCCGGCGACGGCGATCCCATACCGAGCCAGGTGAGCTGCGTCCGCAGGCGATGCCGCAGACTGCGCTGAGCCTCCGGAACGGCGACCGTGACGACCAGCCAGCGCTCGTCCCATTCCCGGTCTGCGCGGAGAAAGCCATAGATTCTGACGGCGCCGTCGCGCAGCAGCGTGGCGCCCGCCTCGGTCAGGGACCAACGTACCCTCCGGCCCGAGCGCTCGGACACGAGGAGACCCTCCTGCGCCATCCGTGAGATGGCCTGTCGCGCAGCCTTCTGCTCCACGCCGATTTCCGCAAGCGCCCGCAGTAACGTCGAGGTCCAGACCGCTTGCCCTCGTGGACGGACGAACTCACCGAGGATGGTGAGGAGAGCGGACCTCGCACTGGCCGATCCAATGCCGAACGGGGCGAGTACCTCCGGCGATCTCGAGGGTCGCCGCACGCGATTGCGGATACTGGATGTCGACGTCGGTCGTATCTCACCTTCCCACGCATCCCGCACTCGTCGGGCCGAGCCCGTCTCGACGGGCCCGACGAGTGGGCGCCTACCGATCCCAATCTACAAACCGTTCGACCTCCCGACGACATGGCGGCTGTCAGTCACCATCCGACGCCGTGTCGCAGCCGAATGCCGACATGCTACGAATTCTTTGCGCTTCGCAAGTTCATTGTTGACCATTTCACTTTCCAGGCCTACTGTGACTCACACAACTAGCGGAGTCCGGTCACGGCCCTGCACGCGCCGGCATCCACTGACCCGCCGCATCGATTCCCGTATCCGAGCCGAGTCCGGTTCGACAGTCCCGAAAGGATCAACGCCGTGAAAAGCGATACCTCCCTCGACATGGCTGAACGATTGACCGGCGCCTCGACAGCGATCTCGCGGTATCGGTGGGTCGTCCTCGGTCTGTGCTGGCTGGCCCTGGTCCTGACGTCGGTCGACCGCTCGACGTGGGGGCCCGCCTCGGTGTTCGTCGGCGAGGACCTCGGAGTGCCGTTGGCGAGCCTCGGATCTTTCGCAACTGCGTACTACGTCGGGTATGTCCTGTCGAATGCCGGCAACGGCTTTCTGAGTGACCGGCTTGGTGGGCGCACGATCGTCACCACGTCCCTGGTCGGCGCCGGAATCTTCATGATGATCTTCGGGTCGACATCCTCGGCAACCGTCGGCATCGCGGTACAGGCGGTGGTCGGACTCTTCGCCGGCGCCGATTACGCGGCCGGCGTCAAACTCATCACCAGCTGGTTTCGTCCCGACGAGCTCGGTAAGGCCATGGGCATATTCCTGTCCGCGACGTCGATCGGCGTCGTAGTAGCGAATTCCACCGTTCCCATGCTGATCGAACACTTCGCCTGGACAACCTCCTACCACCTCTTCGGTGCCCTTTCGGTCGTTGCCGGCGTGGTGTGCTGGTTCCTGCTCCGATCCGGCCCCGTGGATGTGCGGGCCGCAGCAACCGATTCTGGGTCCACCGGCGCGGTGATTATGACGATCCTGCGCAACCGCAATCTCATGCTCGTCGCAGTCGCAGGCTTCGGCGGATGCTGGGGAACCTACGGATTCATCACCTGGTCGAACACCCTGATGATCAAGGGCCACTCCGTGACTCCCTCGACCGCGGGGTTCATCGTGGCACTCTTCGCCGCGCTCGGTGTGTTCGGCAAACCCCTCATCGGCATCATCTCCGACCGTTTCAATGGTGCCCGGCGGGTTCCCGCCATGATCGTCCTCGGATGCTTCGCCATCACACTGCTCGCCTTCGGAATGCTCAGTACACCAATCGGATTCTTGCTCGCCGCACCCTTCCTCGGGCTGTCCGCGTACTGCTACCTGCCCCTGCTCGTGGCACTGATCCCGCGACTCGTCTCCAGCCACGTCGTCGGCTCGTCAGCGGGCGTCACCAACGCATTCTGGAACATCGGCAGCGTGCTCGTCCCCATCACGGTCGGCGCCGTGTTCGCAGCATCGGGCAAGTCGTTTCTCGCGGCGTTCGCGACACTCGCAGCCGGGCCTATCGTGGCAATGGTCGCGTTGTACTTCGTCGACGAACGACCGAGCTCGGTGTCCGTCGTCATCGACGCCAAGAGTTGACCGAGCACCCGTGCAGCAAAAAGGGAACAGACCAAAATGCCCTACGTCGTCACCGTGAAGTGGACTGCCAAGCCTGGTGAGGCCTCTGCTGTCGCCGCTGCGATCGACAAGCTGATTCCGCCGACTCGCGCCGAGGAGGGGGTCATCCTGTATCAAGCCCACCGCGACCCCCACGACGACCACAAGTTCTTTTTCTACGAGCAGTACGTCAACGAGGACGCGTTTCGCCGCCACGTCGAGTCCGCTCACGCGAAGACCTTCGGCGCGAACGACGCCCTGCCTCGGTTGGCGGAACGCGAATTCACGACCTACCAGACGTGGGAAGACGTTCAGTCACGAAACACCTGAGGCAGCGACTTTTTCGCCGATTGCGGGGTCACCGAACCGCGGCGATCGCCCCTCGTTGTAGGCGGCGATGCCCTCTTTGAAATCGCCCTGACGCATGAAGTGGCCGATGAGGTCCTTCGAGCCGTCGATCGATCGACGGGGTGCGAGGTGCAAAAGGTCCGCGTACATCTGCCGCTTCGCAGAGGTGACCGAGGCGGGAGAAACCTGGGTCGCAACCATTCGGGCCACCTTGTAGACCTCGTCCATGAAGTTTTCACGCGGGAACAACCCGTTGAGGAAGCCCATCTTCTCGAGTTCTTCCGAGTAGACGATTCGTCCGGTGTACAGAATGTCGGCGGCGTGTGTCAGGCCGACGATGCGGGGGAGGATCCAGGACAGGCCGTACTCCGCGGGCAGTCCGAGACGAGGCGTCGACGTCGTGAATTTGATTCCTTCGGCGGCGAACCTGAGGTCGGCTGCGGGGTCGTCCGCCTGGAGGACGCCATGGAACACCGGCCCGGGCGTCGCCACCAACCTGGACGGCCGCAGGGCGTTGACCGTGATGCCGTGCCGGAGATTCTCGGCGGCAAAGCCCGTCGTCATCCTCTCGAGGGCGGCCTTGACCATCCCGTAGCCGGTAGTTGTTCCCTTGGCGTTGAATCGCGACGGGGGAATCTCGGGATGGCGTACTCGCTCGAGGTGATGTTGAGCATCCAGCCCTCACCTCTCTCGCGCATCCCGGGGAGTGCGAGTTGGCTCAGGTGCATGGGGGCCTGAACCTGGATGTCGAACATCAACTGGAGTCGGCGCAGCGCGAGGTCGGCGCCGGGCTGGAAGAACGTGACAGCGGCGTTGTTGACCAGGATGTCCACCTTGCCGAAACGGCGCACGCTGTCGCGCATGATGCGCTCCCGGTCTTCCGGATTCGTCAAGTCTGCGACGATCGACAGCGAGTCACCACCCGCCGCGTGGATGGTCTCGGCGGTCTCCTCCAGTGTTCCAGGGAGCTTGCCCGGTTGCGCGGAACTCGAACGCGCGGTCACGATCACCGAGGCGCCTTCCCGCGCGAACTCCTCGGCGATGGCGGCTCCGATACCTCGGCTGGCGCCCGTTAAACAGGGCTACCTTCCCATCGAGAATGCCCATTTCTTCTTGTCCTGTGTCGTGCGAAATCAGCAATGCTTTGTCCTTGTGGGATGTGTTATCTCGCCATGCTGACTCCCCCGTTCACACAGATCGTCTGGCCGGTCATGAAGCGGGATCCGTCGCCGGCGAGGAACAGATCGAGACGACGCTGGAAGCCGGACGCATCGCTGAACGCCACCTTCTGCACGCGTCATCGTCCGGACTGGTCCTCCTCGCCTTCGCATCACAGGAGTGCCAAAACGAAGTGTTGTCCCGGCCCCTCGAGCGGCTCACAGACAAGACCGTGACCAACCCGGACCAGCTTCGCCGACTCCTTGCCGACGTCCGGCAACGACATTTCGTCTACGCGGACGGATACGGCAGGCCGGGGTGGACGGGAGTTGCCGTCCCCGTCTTCGGCCGAAAGCACGAGGTTGTCGCTTCCCTCAGCATCGTGTATCGCAGTCGTGACGAAAGCCCCCAGTCCCAGTTGGCGGCAATGCGCACCGCCGCCGCTGGAATCAGCCGAACCCTGGCCGGCCCCTACTGACCCGCGGGGGGATTTTCGAACCGACCGGAGGTTCTCGTCGAGGCGCGACACCGCCGTGCGGGCGCGGAAGCCCTGCTTCCCCGCCCGCACGGCGAATCCGAAACTCGGAGTCAGTCCCCGATCCGCTCCCCCGTCTCCGGGTGGAACAGGTGCACCGCTCCGTCCCGCTTGCGCAGGGAAACCGTGTCGGCCAGCCGCGCGGGGGTGCGGGTCAGTGAGCGGGCGGTCAGTTGCGTACCGTCACCGGCGATGTGGGTGTGGACGTAGGATTCACTCCCGAGTTCCTCGACCAGGTCCACGATCACCTCGATGCCGCCCTCCCCGGTCGACAACTCCAGCTGCTCGGGACGCACACCGACCGTGACGGTCTCCAGTCCGGCGGCGTGCAGCGCCGACAGCTGGTCGCGCTCGAGCGCCAGCGTCGAGTTCCCGAGGCGCACACCGTCGCTGACGATGGGCATGGTCATCAGGTTCATCGCGGGCGAACCGATGAAGCCGGCGACGAAGGCGTTGGTGGGCCGGTCGTACAGCTCTGTCGGCGCCGAGAACTGCTGCAGCTTACCGTTCTTGAGGACGGCTACCCGGTCACCCATGGTCATCGCCTCGACCTGGTCGTGGGTGACGTACACGGTGGTGGTGCCGAGCCGGCGCTGCAACGCGGCGATCTGCGTGCGGGTCTGGACGCGAAGCTTGGCGTCGAGGTTCGACAGCGGCTCGTCCATGCAGAACACCTGCGGCTCACGCACGATCGCTCGACCCATCGCGACGCGCTGGCGCTGACCGCCGGACAGCTTGCCCGGCTTGCGGTCGAGGTAGTCGGTGAGGTCGAGGAGTTTGGCCGCGTCGGCCACCTTCTTCTTGCGTTCCTCCACACCGACCCCGCGCATCTTCAGCGCGAAGCCCATGTTCTCGCCCACCGTCTTGTTGGGGTAGAGGGCGTAGTTCTGGAACACCATAGCGATGTCGCGGTCCTTCGACGGCACACCCACCATGTCCTTGCCGCCGATCTCGATGGTGCCCTCGTCGATGTCCTCGAGGCCGGCGAGCATCCGCAGGGCCGTGCTCTTACCGGAACCGGACGGACCCACGAGGACGATGAACTCGCCGTCTTCGATGTCGAGGTCGAGCGAATCGACCGCCAGCGTGTCGGCGTTCTCGTAGATGCAGGATGCGCCCTTGTACGCGATGTCAGCCATGATTGCTCCTCTTGTGGGTACCGAAGTCGGGGGAAGTGGTTGCCGGGGTGATCATTTGATCGCGCCGAAGGAAAGGCCGCGGACCAGCTTGTTCTGTGCGACCCAGCCGGCCAGGATGACCGGGAGCGCCGCCAGCGTCGCCGCTGCCGACAGCCGGGCCCAGTACAGGCCCTCACCGGTGATGAATCCGACGAGGAACACCGGAATGGTCTGCGCCTGAACAGCGGTGAGGTTGACCGCGAAGAAGAATTCGTTCCACGAGAAGATCACGCAGATCAGCGCGGTGGCCGCGATGCCGGGTGACACGAGCGGAAGGATCACCTCGCGCACCGACGTCCAGATGCTCGCGCCGTCCATGCTCGCGGCCTCGAGCAGTTCACCGGGGACCTCGAGGAAGAACGAGCGCATCATCCACACCGCGATGGGGAGGTTCATCGCCGTGTACAGGATGATCAGCGCCCAGATGTTGTCGAGCAGGCCGATGTCGTTGACGATCACGTACAGCGGGATGATCGCGGCGACGATCGGGAGCATCTTCGTGCTGATGAAGAAGAACAGGGCGTCCTTCGTCTTGCGGACCGGCCGCAGCGACAGCGCGAACGCCGCCGGCACACCGAGCACCAGCACCAGGATCGTCGACATGGCGGTCGCGAACGCCGAATTCAGCAGTGCGGTGCCGATTCCGCTGTCGAGGACTGCCTTGAACTGGTCCAGCGTGGGCGTGAAGAACAGCTTCGGCGGGGTCGTGTACGCGTCGCCCTCCTGCTTGAACGCGGTCAGCACCATCCAGGCCACGGGGAAGAAGAAGCCGAGCGCCACGATCCACGCCACCACACTCCACGGGCTGAACTTGCGGTGCTTGCGCGCCCGTTTCGTCTCCGGCGCGGTGGGGGTGGGCTCCACCGGCGCCGCCGCAGTGTCGGTACTCATTACGCTGCCTCCTCGTTACCGGTAAAGCTCTTGAAGATCAGGCGCAGCGCCAGGGTCGCGACGACGATGGTCGCGATCACGACGATGACGCCCATCGCGGCAGCCTGCCCGATGTCGAAACCGAGGAATGCGCGCTGATAGATGTAGAAGGGGAGGTTGGCACTGGCGGTGCCCGGTCCGCCCTGGGTCATCATGTAGATGGCGTCGAACGTGTTGATCAGGTAGATCGCGCCCAGCACCGCGCCGAGTTCGATGAACCGGCGCAGATGCGGGAGGGTCAGTTCGCGGAACATCGCGAACGGCCTGGCGCCGTCCACCCGTGCCGCCTCGAGGATGTCGCGCGGCATCGACTGCAGACCGGCCAGGATCAGCAGCATCATGAACGGGGTCCACTGCCAGATCAGGTTCACCATGACCGCGGCGAGCGGGAACTTACTGACCCAGTCGACCTGTCCCACCCCGAACGGGGAGAGGACGAAGTTGACGATGCCGAACACCGGGTCGAACATCGTGGTCTTCCACAGCAGTGCACCGGCGACGGGTGTCACCAGGAACGGCGTGATGAGGAGGGTTCGTACGATGCCACGGCCCAGGAAGGCGCGGTCGAGCAGCAGTGCGAGCAACAACCCGAGCACCACCGAGATCAGCACGGTGCCGACGATCAGGATCACGGTGTTGACCGCGACCTCACGGAACTGGCTGTCCTGGAACACGTCCACGTAGTTCTGCAGTCCGACGAACGCCTGGGAGCCCGGGCGCACCAGGTTCCAGGACTGCGTCGAGTAGTACAGCGTGAACAGGAACGGGATCTGGGTCACCACGATCATGAAGATCAGAGCGGGCAGCAACGGCCCCCGGCGACGCCATCCCTCGGCGCGGGAGACGCTGTCGTCCTTGGCCTCCCGCAGTTCCCGCACCCGGTCGGCGGTGCCGTCCGCGGTGGGTTTCTCGGCGATGGTTGTCATCGTTCCTCCCGATAGGTCGCGCCGACCACCTCGGCGTACTGCTGTGCCTGGGCGAGCGCCTCGGGCACGGTCTGCTGGCCTGCGATCGCCGCGCTGATCTGCTGGCTGACGCGGGTTCCGAGATCCTGGAATTCCGGGATCGCCAGGAATTGCACGCCGGTGTACGGAACCGGTTGCACGGTGGGCGCCTCCGGTGTCGCGTTCTCGATCGCCTCGAGCGTCAGCGGACCGTAGGCCGCCGAGGCCTCCTTGTACTCGGGAATCTCGTAGGTCGACAGCCGGCTGCCCGGAGGCACCCGCTCCCAGCCCAGATCCTCACCGACCGTGCGTATGTATTGCTTGTCGGTCATCCACGAAATGAACTTCCATGCCGCATCGGGGTTCTCGCTGCTCTCGGGAATTCCGAGCGACCAGCTGTACAGCCAGCCGGAGTTGTCCTTCACCTCGATCGGCGCGGGGGCGTAGCCGATCTTTCCGACGACGGCGCTCGACGCCGGATCCTCGAGCGTGGAGACAGCGGACGTCGAGTCGTACCACATCGCCACCTGCCCCTGAGCCAGCTGCGTGGCGCACTCACCGAAACCGCTCGTCGCGGCGCCCGGCTCGCCGTACTCGCGCACCAGGTCGACGTAGAACTGCACCGCGCGTTCCACCTCCGGGCTGGTCAGCTGAGCGTTCCAGTCCTCGTCGAACCAGCGGCCACCGAACGTGTTGATGACCGTGTCGAGGGGTGCGAGCAATTCACCCCAGCCCGGCTTGCCACGCAGGCAGATGCCGGCCATGTCCTCGGAGTCGAGTTGCTTTGCCGCTGCGGCGACCTCGGTCCAGGTCGGCTTCTCCGGCAGGGTGATTCCGGCCTGCTCGAACAGGTCCTTGCGGTACATCAGGAACGAGGACTCGCCGTAGAACGGCACCGAGTACATGTTCCCCTCGTAGGACAGCGACTCGCGCAGGGTGGGGATGAAGTCGGCCTCGTCGTAGCCCTCCGTGGCCTCGGCGTACTCCGACAGATTCTTCAGCCAGCCGTACTTGGCCCATTGCGGAGTCTCGTAGTTACTGATCATCACGACGTCGAACTCGCCGCCACCGGTTGCGGTGGACGCCGTGATCTTCGCGCGCGCCTGGTTCTCCGACAGCGTGACGAACTTCAGGTCGATGTCGGGATTCTCTTCCTCGAACTGCGAGGCGAGCTTCTGGGCATCTTGCATCTGTGAGTTGGAGACCATCGCGATGGTGATGGTCTGGTCTGACGCGCCCAGCGATCCGGCGCCTGCGCATCCGCTGAGCGTGAGGCAGAGTGCTCCTGCCCCCGCTACCAGCATCGTCGCCGGTTTCCTGTGTTTCTTCACCGATCTTCACCTCTCTTGCGTGGTGCTACTGATCGAGCAGCCAACGCGCGCATTCGATGTCGCAGACCAGCATCTTGGCCAGTCCGCCGTGGAGGGCACCCAGTGCCGCTTGGTGTTTGGCGACGCCACCGGTGACGAGGATCGATCCCTCGCACGCGCGGATGTCGTCGAGAGGAACGGACATGGCCCGTTCGTCCAGTGGTCCGGCGACCTCGGTTCCGTCGAGCCGGTAGAAGCGTCCACCGACTTCGCCGACCGCACCGAGGCCGGTGAGCACGGACAACATGTCCGTGTCGATGAAGCTGCCCTCGAACAACGTGGTCGACGTGGAGACGGCGCCCGTACCGAACATCATCATCTCCGCAGTCCGGCCCGCCTCGAGCGCCTTGGAGATGACGGAGTCGCCCCGCATGGATACCACGGTCGACGCGTCCGCGTACAGGGGAACGGGAAGCCGAACTGTATTGGCCTGCAGCTGCTCCGCGCATCTACCCAGGACGTACTCCGTTCCGGTCTGATAGTTGATCGCACTCACCGAGCCGTCGAGCTGGACGACGGACGCGCACGTGGCCGCCCCGGACGGCAGGCCCTGCGCGACGGCGACCGTCTCCGGCCCCCACGTGAATCCGAGGGTGTCGCTTCCCCGTATCCGGCGAACCAGCAGCGACGCGGCGGCCCGCCCGACACCGGCGAAGCTGTTGTGGTCGTCGATCGCACCGGCGGCGTCGACGGAATCGGCGACTACCACCGCCTCGACGAGTCCGTACTTCTCCTCGAGCGCGCGCTCCTCGTCCGAGCGCAGTGCATCCCGCAGATGCGCGGGTGCCTGCACCTCGATGCGCACCAGGCCCTGGGCGCGGGCTCGCGCCACCAGCCGGCCCGCGGTCGGGCGGGAGACACCGAGTCGCGTGGCGACCTCGGCCTGGGTCATTCCGTCGAGGTAGTACAAAGTTGCAGCGCGCAACGCGAGGCGCAGATCCTCCGTCGTGGACTGCGGTGGTGCCGCGATGAGAGACGGCGTCGGGGCCGTCGAGTTGGGGGACGTCACTGGTTCTCCTCGCCATGATCCCGAGCCCGTCGAGTGTGTCTTCGGAGCCTCGAGAAACCGTGAGCAAATGATCACTATGCGTTCATCTGCTCAATACGCTAGCATCGAAGTGTGACCCACACAACACTCCCTTCGGATATCCCCAGGACGATGCGTGCCAGCGTGCTCGTCGAGCCGGGCGTGATCGAGATCCGGGAACGCCAAGTGCCCACTCCCGGCCCAGGCGACGTCCTGGTCCGAATCGCCTCGGTAGGCGTCTGCGGATCGGACGCCCACTACTACCGCGAGGGCCGCATCGGCGAGTTCGTGGTCGACCAGCCGATCGTGCTGGGCCACGAAGCGTCGGGCACCGTCGTGGGTGTCGGAGCCGGGATCCCGGCAGCACGTATCGGGCAGCGAGTCTCCATCGAACCGCAGCGCCCCGACCCGGACACCGACGAATCCCGGCGCGGTCTCTACAACCTGTGCCCGCACATGCAGTTCTATGCCACCCCGCCGATCGACGGGGCGCTGGCCGAATACGTGACCATTGGCTCGGCGTTCGCCCACGAAATTCCGGACGAGATGTCCGAGGACGCGGCCGCGTTGTGCGAGCCGCTGTCCGTGGCCATCGCCACCACCCGCAAAGCCGGAGTGACCGCCGGATCCCGCGTTCTGATCGCGGGCGCGGGACCGATCGGAATCGCACTGGTGCAGACCACCCTCGCGTTCGGCGCCACCGAAGTGGTCGTCTCGGACCTCGATCCCCGGCGACGCGACGTCGCAACGAAATTCGGCGCCACCGCGGTGCTCGACCCGCGCGAGCAGGACGTCGCGGGACTGCACGTGGACGCGTTCGTCGACGCGTCCGGCGCCCCGAGTGCGGTACTGGCGGGGATCCAGGCCGTCCGGCCGGCGGGATCCGTGGTTCTGGTGGGCATGGGCGCCCCCGAGATGACACTGCCCGTCCAGACCATCCAGAACCGAGAGTTGGTGCTCACCGGGGTATTCCGCTACGCCAACACCTGGCCGACGGCGATCGCCCTCGCGCGGTCGGGGCGGGTCGACCTCGATTCGATGGTCACCGGAAGATTTCCGCTCGCCGAAGCGGAGCAAGCACTGAACGCAGACCGGACGCCGGGCAGCCTCAAGGCCGTCGTACGCGTCCAGGAATGAGGAGAGACCGATGCAACTGAGCGCGCAGGCACTGCAGCAGTTCGACGACACCGTGCAGGTGCCGAATTACGATCGACGCGACATCACCGTGGGGATAGTGCATTTCGGTGTCGGCGGATTCCACCGCGCGCACCAGGCGATGTACGTCGACCGGTTGCTGCGGCGCGGGGAGGCCCGCGAGTGGGGCATCTGCGGGGTCGGGGTCCTGCCCGGTGACCGGCGCATGAAGGCCGTCCTCGACGCGCAGGACGGCCTGTACACGCTGGCGCTGCGGCACCCGGACGGCACCTGGGACGTGAGCGTCATCGGGTCCATCGTCGACTACCTCTTCGCCCCCGACGATCCCGAGGCCGTGATCGAGAAGATCGCCGCGGAGTCCACGAAGATCGTCTCTCTGACGATCACGGAGGGCGGTTACAACTTCACCCACGAAACCGGCGAGTTCGATGCCGAGAACCCGGATGTCGTGCACGATCTCACCGACGGCGCCGCACCGCGGACCACGTTCGGACTCGTCATCGAGGCCCTGGCCCGGCGCCGCGCGCGTGGGTTGCCATCGCCGACCATCATGTCCTGCGACAACATTCAGGGCAACGGAGATGTGGCGCGCAAGATGTTCCTGGCGTACGCCGAGTTGAAGGATCCCGAACTGGCGGCGTGGATGCGCGAGGAGACGTCGTTCCCCAACTCGATGGTCGACCGCATCACGCCCGTCACCACCCCCGAGGTGACGGAGGCGCTGTCGTCGCGGTTCGGCATCGACGACCAGTGGCCCGTCGCCGCCGAACCGTTCACGTCGTGGGTGCTCGAGGACGCCTTCCCGCTCGGCCGTCCCGCATTCGAGGACGTCGGCGTCCAGGTGGTCGACGACGTCGAACCCTACGAACTGATGAAGCTGCGTCTGCTCAACGCGAGCCACCAGGGTCTCTGTTACTTCGGGTACCTGTCGGGATACCGGCTCGTGCACGACGTCGCGCAGGATCCACTCTTCGCCGATTTCCTGCTCGCGTACATGGACGAGGAGGCCACGCCCACCCTGGCGCCGGTGCCCGGGGTCGACCTCGACGAGTACAAGCGCACGCTCATCGAACGCTTCTCCAATCCCGAGATCCGCGACACCGTCGCGCGCCTGTGCGCCGAATCGTCCGATCGCATCCCGAAGTGGCTGCTGCCGGTGATCCGCGAGAATCTGCTGGCCGACCGGCACATTCGACTGTCGGCCGCGATCGTGGCGAGCTGGGCCCGGTATGCCGAGGGAATCGACGAGGACGGCGAACCCATCGACGTCGTCGACCAGTTGAAGGACTCCCTCGTGCCGATCGCGCGCAGCCAGCACGAGAACCACACGGCCTTCATCGAGAACCAGTCGGTCTTCGGCGACCTGGCCGACAACCCGCGCTTCGTCACCGCGTATCTCTGGGCGCTGGACTCATTGCACGGCGTCGGTGCACGGAAGACGCTCGAGGCTCTGCGTGAGAAGGTGCAGTCATGAGTCTGGTCATCGGTGAAGCCCTCATCGACATCGTCACGGCGAGCGACGGCGCCACCACCGAATACGTCGGCGGCAGCCCGCTCAACGTCGCGGTCGGTCTCGGCCGGCTCGGTCGTCCGGTCGAATTCGTCACCCGGATCGGTGACGATACGAGGGGCCGGTCGATTTTCCGGCACCTCGAGCAGTCGGGGGTGAGCCTCGCGCCCGGCAGCATCACCCCGCAGCGAACGGCGACGGCCCACGCCACCCTCGATTCCGCCGGATCCGCCACCTACGAGTTCGACATCGAGTGGGATCTTCCCTCCCCGAGCGGTGCGTCCGCCCCGTCGCTCGTCCACACCGGTTCCATTGCCGCCGTGATGGAACCCGGATGCGAAGTGGTGGCAAACATGCTCGAGCGCCGCCGCTCCTCGGCGACCATCAGCTACGACCCCAACGTGCGACCGGTGTTGATCACCGACAAGGCACGCGCCCGGCAGCGGATCGAGCACCTCGTGTCGATCTCGGACGTCGTCAAGGTCAGCGACGAGGACCTCCGCTGGTACGACCCCGAACGGGATCCCGTCGACATCGCCCGCGCGTGGCTGTCCCGCGGTCCGGCGATGGTCGCGGTGACGAAGGGCGCCGAGGGCGCATTCGCGGTCTGCGCGGCCGGACTCGTCGAGGTCGCGGCCCGCCACGTCGAGGTGGTCGACACGGTCGGAGCGGGCGACGCGTTCATGGCCGGGCTCCTCGACGGATTCTGGTCGCACGGCTTCCTCGGCGCGGAGAGCCGCGCGGCCCTCCACGCGATCGACCCGGAAGAGGTGCGGAACGTGCTGGACAACGCCGTTCTGATGTCGGGACTCACGGTCGCGCGCGCCGGCGCGGACCTCCCCACCCGGGAGACACTGGATCGCGCGGCAGGTGTCCGGCAATGACCCTCGTCGCGGGTATCGATTCGTCCACCCAGTCGTGCAAGGTGATCGTCTGCGACGCCGACACCGGTGAGTTCGTCCGCGAGGGCAGGGCGTCGCATCCGGACGGCACCGAGGTCGACCCGCAGGCGTGGGCTGCGGCCCTCGACAGCGCCATCGCCGCCGCCGGCGGACTCGACGACGTCGCCGCGGTGTCGGTCGGCGCGCAACAGCACGGCATGGTGTGCCTCGACGACACCGGAACGGTCGTGCGACCGGCGTTGCTGTGGAACGACACTCGCTCCGCCGACGCCGCCGCCCAGCTGGTGGACGACCTCGACGGTCCGGACGCCTGGGCGGACGCCGTGGGTGTGGTGCCCCTCGCCGCGATCACGGTCAGCAAGCTGCGCTGGCTCGCCGACTCGGAACCGGCCAACGCCGACCGGACGTCCGCGGTGTGCCTGCCCCACGACTGGCTCGGCTGGCAGCTCACCGGCAGGTCCGATCTCGGCACCCTGGCCACCGACCGCGGCGACGCCAGCGGCACCGGATACTTCTCCGCGGCAACGGATTCCTACCGCACCGACCTGCTGTCGCTGGCACTGCGCGGACGCACGGCCGCCGTGCCGCGCGTGGCCCGCCCGGCCGAGAAGATCGGGGAAACCGGATGGGGCGCCGCCGTCGGTCCCGGCACCGGGGACAACGCCGCCGCCGCACTCGCCCTCGACGCCCAGGAAGGCGACGTCGTCGTCTCCGTGGGAACGTCGGGCGTCGTGTCCGCGGTATCGATGACACCGGCGAACGATCCGGGCGGTTTCGTCGCCGGCTTCGCCGACGCCACCGGACGTCAACTGCCCCTCGTGTGCACGCTGAACGCTGCCCGGGTACTCGACGCGACCGCCTCGCTGCTGGGCGTCGATCACGACGAACTGTCGCGGCTGGCGCTGTCGGCGCCGTCCGGCAGCGGCGGCCTGGTGATGGTGCCGTATTTCGAGGGTGAACGCACCCCCAACCGCCCGAATGCCACCGGCTCCGTTCACGGACTCCGGCTCGGCAATTCGACCCCCGCCCACCTCGCCCGCGCGGCGGTCGAGGGGCTGCTGTGCGGCCTGGCGGAAGGCATCGACCACCTGATCGCCCAGGGCGTCACCGTGCGTCGCATCCTCCTCGTCGGGGGCGGCGCCCGCTCCCAGGCACTGTGCGAACTCGCGCCCGCGATCTTCGGGTCGCCGGTCCTGGTTCCGCAGTCGGCGGAGTACGTCGCGATCGGCGCCTGCAGGCAGGCGGCCTGGACGCTGGCCGGGACCCCCGAACCACCCAAGTGGGATCAGACGTCCACCCAGCGTTACGAGGCCGACCCGGCACCCGAAGTGCGCGAGAGGTATTCCGAGGCCAGAGGATAGGCGCTTCGCGCCCGTGCGCCTTTCCGGTTGCTCGAGCTACCAAAAGGGCGCACGGGTGGCTACGCCACCTTCACCAGCATCTTCCCGACATTTCCGCCGCGCATGAGCTGCAGGAACGCGTCGACCGAGTTCTCGATGCCGTCGACGACGGTCTCGTCGTGGACCACGTCGCCGGACGCGAGCCACGGTCCCATCTTGGCAACGAACTCGGGGAATACGTGCGTGTAGTTGCCGAGGGTAAAGCCCTCGAGGGTGAGCCCGCGGCTGATGATGTTCACCATGTTGTCAGGGCCCGGCGTGCGCTCGGTGGCGTTGTATGCGGAGATGGCCCCGCAGAGGGCGGCCCGGCCGCCGTTCCGCATGACGTCGAGTGCGGCCTCGAGGTGGTCGCCGCCGACGTTGTCGAAGTAGACGTCGATGCCGTCACCGGCGAGTCCGCGAAGTTGCTCGCGCACGGGCGCCTGCTTGTAGTCGAAGGCGGCGTCGTATCCGTAGCGGTCGGTGAGCAGCGCTACCTTCTCCACGGATCCGGCGGATCCGATGACCCGGGACGCGCCTTCGAGTCGTGCGATCTGTCCGGCGGCGGTCCCCACCGCACCGGCGGCGCCGGAGACGAACACGGCGTCGCCGGGCTTCAGGTGGGCGATGTGGACGAGTCCGACGTAGGCCGTGAGCCCGGTCAGTCCGAGAATCCCCAGATAGGCCGAGATCGATACTCCCGGAATCTCTTCGACGACGCGGAACGCCGAGGCGTCCCCCTGCGCGACGTCGCGCCACCCGAGGTCGTGGACCACCACCGAGCCGACCGGATGCGTGGCGGCAGTGGATTCGACGACCCGACCGACGGCTCCGCCGGTCATCGTCTCGCCGAGTGCGAACGGTGGGATGTACGACTTCACGTCGTTCATCCGGCCGCGCATGTAGGGGTCGACCGACACGAACTCGTTGGCCACGCGCACCTGGTCGGGCCCGAGGTCGGGCAGCTCCACAGTGGCGGTGCGGAAGTCGTCCTGGGTGGGCCAGCCCACCGGCCGGTTGATCAGCTGAATCTGGGTGCTCGACGTCATGGGCGTTCCTTTCGATACTTCTGCGGTCACAGCGCCAGTCCGAGCGCGAGGAGGAGTACGGCGAGCAGCGGAAGTGTTCCCTGAGTGATCGCCGCGCGAGCCTTGTCGGGCGACGACAGCAGGAGCACGAGCGCTGCGAGCAGCATGGATCCCGCGCCGGCGAAGATCAGGGCCGAACCGACGGCGGTCGCGCCGATGATCACGGCGACGATGCCGGCTGCCGTCACGATCGCCAGGAAGAGGTTGTAGAAGCCCTGGTTGAAGGCGAGCTCCTTGGTGGCGCCTGCTTCTTCGGCACTGGTCCCGAACATCGCGCGGGTGCGCGGCGCGGTCCAGAGGACGGACTCGAGCACGAAGATGTACACGTGCAGCGCACTGGCGAGTGCGGCAAGAACAAGACCCGCGGCGACCATACGAAACTCCTCCTCGTTCTGAACTGACCATTTCAATATATACTGAAATGGTCGTTTCACAACCAGGAGTGAGGATCGTCATGCCGCGCACGCAGGATTTCGACACGGCCGAGGTGGTCGGCCACGCCCGCGACCTGTTCTGGGACAAGGGCTTCGAAGCCACATCGATACCCGACCTCGAGCGCGTCACCGGATTGAATCGGTCGAGCCTGTACAACGCGTTCACCAGCAAACGCGGACTCTTCGACGCCGCGGTGCGCGACTACCTGGACCGGGTGGTTCGCCCCCGGCTGCGCATCCTGACCGACGAGCCGACCCGTCCCGACGCAGCGGTGCGCTACTACCGCAGCCTCGCCGGCGCCCTCGCGTCCCTCCCCGACGAGACCCCTGGACGCGGCTGCCTGCTGCTCAACAGTGCCGCCGGTTTCGCCGCGCACGACGACACGCAACGGTCCGTCGTCGACGCATATCAGCGCGAACTGTCCGGGGCGCTCACCCACGCACTGCGGGCCCATGACCCGGACGCGTCGACCGCCACCCTGGCACACCGGACCCGGCTCCTGACATCACTGTCCGTCAGCGCGCTCCTGCTGTCGCGGGTCAACCGGGACGAGGCCGTGGCGGTCGCGAACACCGCCGTCGAGCAACTGGAGGAATGGCGCCGCACGTGAGCGGCAAAGTGTGCCCCGACACGCTTTGCCACTCACCTGCGCTACCGCTGCCCGCTGACCCAGTCCGCCATCACGTCCGCCAGTGCCTCGGCGCCGCGGTTGCAGTCGTCCGCCTCGGCGAACTCGTCGGGCGAGTGGGACACGCCGGTGGGGTTGCGGACGAACATCATCGCGGTGGGCACCTGCGCCGAGAGGATTCCGGCGTCGTGCCCGGCAGCGGTCGGGAGGACGGGAATGTCACCGAGGTGGGAGAGTGAGCGGCGCAGTCGTTCCCTGGTGGAGTGCGGGAACTCGACGATCGGCGTGACCGATTCGGCGTCGACCTCGAGCCCGATCCCGTCGGCTGCCGCGTAGGCCTGCGCCTCGGCAGTGATCTGCTGCACCAGCTTGACCAACGTTTCCTCGTCGGCGGCCCGCGCGTCGAGCCACGCCCGCACCTCCGACGGAATGGCGTTGGCACCATTGGGAAGTACGCGCACCTTGCCGAACGTCGCGGCCGCCTCGTGCAGCGCCGCGGCGGTGCGGGCGGTGTGGACCGAGGACGCGAACGCGAGCATCGGGTCGCGTCGGTCGACGAGTCGGGTGGCGCCGGCGTGGTTGGCCTCCCCGGAGAACACGAACTGCCAGCGGCCGTGCGGCCAGATCGACGAGGCCACGGCGATAGGGCTGTCGATCAGGTCGAGGGCGCGTCCCTGCTCGACGTGCAACTCGACGTACACGCCGACGCGGTCGACGAGGTCGGGGTCCTCGCCGAGATGGTGCGGGTCACGGCCCGCGCCGACGAGGGCCTCACCGAGGCTGATGCCGTCGTTGTCCCGAAGCGCCAGGGCGCGCCCCGGTGCCAGTGCCCCGGTGGACAGTTGCGAGCCGACGCAGGCGACACCGAACCGTGCGCCCTCTTCGTCGGAGAACGCGGTGACCGCCACCGGACGCGTCGGCGCGATCCCCCGCTCCCGGACGAGGTCGATCGCGGCGAACGCGGACACCACCCCCAGCGGTCCGTCGTAGGCGCCGCCGTCGGGTACCGAGTCGAGGTGCGATCCGGTGACGAACGCGTCGTGGGGGTCGCCGACCCAGCCGTCGGGCATCCACCACGCCCAGAGGTTGCCGTTGCGGTCCTCCTCGACGCTCATGCCGCGTGCCTGCGCGCAGTCCGAGAACCATTCGCGCAGCGTCATGTCGGCGTCGTTCCACGCGAATCTTCGGTATCCCCGGGTCGACTTGTGCTGTCCGACATCGAGAATGGTCGCCCACAGCGAATCGAAGGAAGTCATGTTCTCGGTCCTCTACTCATAGTTTCAAGCCGGCAGACGCTTCGCACCCGTGCGCCTTTCTGGCTGTCCCAGCTACCAAAAAGGCGCACGGGCGGCGGAGCCGCCTACAGGGCGCCGGGAATCCAGGTGGTTCCGGCGAGGGGCACGCGGGCCATGGCCGACGCCTCGACGGTGAGGGCGACGAGGTCCTCGGGTTCGAGGTTGCGCAGGTGCGACTTGCCGCAGGCGCGGGCGAGGGTCTGCGCCTCCATGGTGAGCACCCGCAGGTAGTTCGCGAGCCGCCGTCCGCCCTCGACGGGGTCGAGAGTCTTCGACAGCTCCGGGTCCTGCGTGGTGATGCCTGCGGGGTCCTTGCCGGCCTGGAAGTCGTCGTAGAACCCGGCCGCGGAGCCGAGCTCCTCGTACTGCTTGGCGTAGCGGGGGCTGTTGTCGCCCAGCGCGATCAGGGCTGCGGTGCCGATGGCGACGGCGTCCGCCCCGAGGGCCATCGCCTTCGCGACGTCGGCGCCGCTGCGGATGCCACCGGACACGATGAGCTGCACCTTCCGGTGCACCCCCAGTTCCTGCAGCGCCTGGACCGCCTGCGGGATCGCGGCCAGGGTGGGGATGCCGACGTGCTCGATGAACACGTCCTGGGTGGCGGCGGTGCCACCCTGCATGCCGTCGACCACGACGACGTCGGCACCGGCCTTCACGGCGAGCTTCACGTCGTAGTAGGTGCGGGTGGCACCGACCTTGATGTAGATCGGCTTCTCCCAGTTGGTGATCTCGCGCAGTTCGATGATCTTGATGGCGAGGTCGTCGGGGCCGGTCCAGTCGGGGTGCCTGCATGCCGACCGCTGATCGACACCCATCGGTAGGGTGCGCATCCCGGCGACGCGCTCGGTGATCTTCTGTCCCAGCAGCATTCCGCCACCACCCGGCTTGGCGCCCTGGCCGAGGACGATCTCGATGGCGTCGGCCTTGCGCAGGTCGTCGGGGTTCATGCCGTACCGCGACGGCAGGTACTGGTAGACGAGGTTCTTCGACTGCCCGCGTTCCTCGGGGGTCATGCCGCCGTCACCGGTGGTGGTGGACGTGCCGACCTCGCTGGCGCCCCGGCCCAGCGCTTCCTTCGCCTGGCCGGACAGTGCGCCGAAGCTCATGCCGGCGATGGTGATCGGGATGTCCAGGTGCAGCGGGAACTTGGCGTTGCGGTCGCCGAGCACGACGTCGGTGTCGCACTTCTCGCGGTAGCCCTCGAGCGGGTACCGCGACATCGAGGCACCGAGGAACAGCAGGTCGTCGAAGTGGGGCAGCTTGCGTTTGGCACCCCAACCGCGGATGTCGTAGATGCCGGTCTCGGCGGCCCGCTGGATCTCGGAGATGACGCCGCGGTCGAACGTCGCCGATTCGCGCAGGGCCGGGTTCGGGGTGTTCATGACGGTTCTCCTAGTACGCGCTGGCGTTGTCGACGTGGAAGTTGTAGAGCTTGCGGGCGGAGCCGTAGCGGGTGAACTCGGACGGGTCGGCGTCGAAGCCTGCCCGATCCAGCAGCTCCCGCAGTTCCGTCAGGTGCTCCTCGCGCATCTCCTTCTTGATGCAGTCGGCGCCGAGGGAGGCGACGGTGCCGCGCACGTAGATGCGGGCCTCGTACAGCGAGTCGCCGAGGGCCTCGCCGGCGTCGCCGAGGACGACGAGACGTCCGGCCTGACCCATGAACGCGGACATGTGGCCGATGTTGCCGCCGACGACGATGTCGACGCCCTTCATCGAGATGCCGCAACGGGCAGCGGCATTGCCGTCGATCACGAGGAGGCCGCCGTGGGCGGTGGCGCCCGCGGACTGCGACGCATCACCCTTGACGTGCACCGTCCCCGACATCATGTTCTCGGCGACCCCGACTCCGGCGTTGCCGGTGACGGTCACCGTCGCGTGCTGGTTCATGCCCGCGCAGTAGTAGCCGACGTGGCCGTCGATGGTGACGTCGATGCCGGAGTCGAGGCCGCAGGCCAGTGCGTGCGCGCCCTGCGGGCCGGTGACGGTGACGTTCCTCGGGGCTTCGGGCGAGGTGAGCCGCTCGTTGACGGCACGCGTACTCGACGTCTCGAGGTTCAGGACAGTCGCTTCGGTGGTGGCTACCGGTGCCATACGTACACCTCTTCCGGTTCGGGCTCGAAGATTCGGGCGTTGTCGACGCCGGGCAGGTTCGCCAGGGCGCGGTATTCGGAGGCCATCGCGACCCACTGGTCGGTCTCGGCGATGACGGCGGGCTTGCAGGAGATGGCGTCCCGGACCACGGCGAACGAGTCGGCCGTCGAGACGAGCAGGGTGTAGAAGCCGTCGAATGTCTCGTTCAGCATCAGCAGCGCCTTCTCCAGATCGACGCCCTCGGCGAGCTGCTTGGCGACGAATCGCGCACCGACCTCGGTGTCGTTGGCGCTGTCGAACACGACGCCGTCACGTTCGAGCTGATGCTTGATGCTCATGTGGTTCGAGAACGAGCCGTTGTGCACGAGGCACTGGTCGGGGCCGACGGAGAACGGGTGCGATCCCTCGGCGGTCACCGCGGACTCGGTGGCCATGCGGGTGTGGGCGACACCCTGCCATCCGCTCGCGGACGGCAGCCCGAACCGGTTCGCCAGATCGATGGGGTTTCCGACGCCCTTGAGGACGGTCAGGTCGTCGCCGAAGCCGATGACCCGCGCCGACGGCACCACGCTGCGCACGGCCGCTGCGAGATCTGCCGCGCCGACGACGCCGTGCAGGATCGTCGTCGGGTCCAGGTCGATTCCGGTGACGGTGGTATCGAGTGACGCCGACAGCGTTGCGGCGAGGTCCGCTGCGGGGATGGGGCAGTCGAGCAGCGAGACCGTGGACTCACCGACCGGGGACCAGGTCCGGTCGCCGTAAATTGCCATGCCGGCGGAATCGGGGCCGCGGTCGCACATCTGACCGAGCATGTCGGTGAGCAGGGCGCCGAGTTGTGGGTAGAGGGACGGCTCACGCAGGTGAAGTCCGACGATTCCACACATGGATGTCTCCTTTCGGGAGGTCGTTCAGAACGCTGTCAGGTAGTGGTCGAGCTCCCAGGGGGAGACGGTGTTGTGCCAGGCGAAGAACTCCTCGCGCTTGAGTTTCGCGAAATACTCGGCGACCCCGGGGCCCACGACGTCGAGGGCGCCCGTCACCACCGGATCCGATTCCAGGGCGTCCATCGCGTGCAGCAGCGTCATCGGCAGCATGTCGCTGGGGCTGTCGCCGGAGCCGGGTGCGCCGGGGTCGAGGTCCCGTTCGATGCCGTCCAGGCCTGCGGCGATAGCGGTGGCCGCGGCGAGATACGGGTTGGCCGAGCCGTCGCCGCCGCGCAGTTCCACCCGGTTCTTGTCCGGCACCCGGAGGTAGTGGGTGCGGTCGTTGCCGCCGTAGGTGGCGTACCGCGGCGACCAGGTGGCGCCGCTGCTCGTCGACGTGGCACCGGTGCGCTTGTACGAGTTGACGGTCGGGGCGATCACACCCTGCAGCGCGCACGCGTGCTCGAGGATTCCCGCGATGAACGCGTACGCCGTCCTCGACAGTCCCAGCCCCTTGGGGTCGTCGCCGTCCGGGAACACCGAACCGGCGTCGTTCCACAGCGACAGGTGCAGGTGCATGCCGGAACCGGTGCGGTCGGAGAACGGCTTGGGCATGAACGTCGCCTTCATGCCACGCTTCTCGGCGATCACCGACAGCAGGTACCGGGCGGTGATCACCCGGTCGGCGGTGGTCATGGCGTCGGCGTAGTCGAAGTTCTGCTCGAACTGCCCGTTGCCGTCCTCGTGGTCGTTGGCGTAGTTGCCCCACCCGAGCGTGTTCATGGCCGCGGACACCTCGGTCAGATGGTCGTACATCCGGGTGACGTCGCGGGCGTCGTAACACGGCTGACGACTGACGTCGGCGGTGTCCGCGGTGGTGAGGGCGCCGTCTCCGACGCGGTGGACGAGGAAGTACTCGATCTCCGCGCCGACGTTGACGGACAGGCCGAGGTCGGACGCCTTCTTCAGCGTCTCCTTCAGGATCACCCGCGGCGCATACGGCCAGGGCTTTCCCTCCACGTGCGGGTCGCAGTGCACGATCGCCAGTCCGGGCTTCACGAACGGGATCGGCGTGAACGACGAGACATCCGGTACGGCAACAAGATCGGAGTCCTTGGGCTCCTGCCCCATGTGCCCCGCCGCGTACCCGGCGAAACCCACGCCGTCGTCCTGAAGCTGCTCGACGGCCTCGATCGGGACCAGTTTGGCGCACGGCTTGCCGGACAGCGTCACGAACAGGGCGAGGATGAAGGTGGTTCCGGTGGCCCGGGCCACCTCGGACAAGGTCTGCGGTGGGGTTGTCACGATGTTCTGCGCGGTGAACGCGTCAGCAGTGTCGACAGCCATGGGTAGCTCCTGAACTGGTGGTCTACGGGTGAGGGGGTCTGTGGGTCAGCGCATCTCGCCGGCGCCCTCGTAGGGGTGCAGGCTGAAGAGGAGGTCGCCCTCCTCGAAGCGCGAGTAGCGGAAGTCGGACGGCTCGACGTTCGGGAGCGTGGTCTTGCCGTCGTCGAGGAGCATGTCGGCGACCAGGCGGCCGACCGCGGGCGAGATCTTGAAACCGTGACCGGAGAACCCGGTGGCCAGGAACAGTCCGTCGACGGGTGCGGGTCCGATGATGGGGTTGTAGTCGGGTGTCACGTCGTACGCGCCGACGTAGCTCGAGGTGATCCGCGGGTCGGGCATGTCGGGCAGACGGTTCCCGAGCTTGCCGATGTTCTTTTCGATGGTGCTGTCGTCTGCGCGGTTGCTGTACTTGTCGGGGTCGATGTACTCGGGCGCGGCATGGTCGCTGTTGCCGACGAGCAGTTCGCCGTTCGGCTCGCGGCAGATGTACTGCAGACCCGCGAGGTCCGACAGCACCGGCACCTCCGGAGTCGGAACACCCTGATCGATCAGGACGAGCTGCGCCCGTTGGGCTTTCACCGGGATGTCGACGCCGACACCGGCGCCGAGTTCGGGGGCCCACGGGCCGGTCGCGAGGATCACCTGCTCGGCATGCACTTCGTCGCCGTTCGCGAGCGACACCCCGTAGACGCGGCCGTCCGCGTTCTGCAGCAGCGACGCCACCGGAGTGCTCTGGCGGATCGTGACGCCCAGCTTGCGGGCCGACGCACCGAACGCCATTCCTGCCATGTACGCCTCACCGCGGCCACCGAGGGGCTCGTAGGCGAAGGCGGCGAAGTCGTCGAGGTGCAGTCCCGGCCACAGTTCGGCCATCTTGTCGTGGCCGATGTAGTCGACGTCGATACCGAGGCCCTGCATCATCGCGACGTTCGCCTTCAGCGGGTCGATGTTGTTCTCGGCGACACCGACGACGTATCCGCACTGACGGAACGCCATGTCGTCGCCGAAGATCTCGGTGGCCCTGGTGAAGATGTCGACGCCGTACCACGACATCGCTGCCAGCGACGGCGTCCCGTAGTGGCACCGGACCACGCCACTGGACTTGCCGGTCATGCCCGAGCACAAGGTGTCACGCTCGAGGACCAGGACGTCGGTCTCTCCGCGGTCCGCGAGCGACCAGGCGATGGCGAGACCTTCGAGTCCCCCACCGACGATCACGAACTTTGCTGTCTGTGTCACGTTGCTTCCTTCATTCGGCCGGATGGTCGGGCGCTGCGGCTTGGGTAACGGTTCGTTTCACCTCATGAATCGCTGTTGTTCACTATGAAACCGTTCTACTATGTCGACCGTGTTACGACAACGTTGTCGATGCATCACCAAATTCCGTCGCTCATACACTCTTTCGATGACAATTTCAGTTCTGATCTGCAGGTTTCCGGCACCGTCGAATTGCTTTACGTCATCGAAATACATCTTGTGGTTTCCTGTTGCTACTCCTCGTTTCATGCAGAGGAGTCGCAGACTCACTCACCACCCATTCAGGGAGAACCCATGACCACGACCGACAAGCCCACCGCCGTTCCGTTCCGCGTCACCGCCGGATTCCACGAGAACCTGCCGCAGATGCCGGCCTCGGAGTACCCGGGCACCAAGGGATACATCGACGACGTCTTCGCCAACCCGGACGGCTCGGAGATGTCGGCCGGCTACTTCGAACTCCAGCGCACCGACACCCCGCTCGACTACTACTACGCCTACGACGAGATGAAGGTCGTCCTCGAAGGAGAGTTCACCCTCGAGAACCTCGACACCGGCCAGGTCGAGGTGGCGAAGGCGAAGGACGCGATCTTCTTCCCCAAGGGCTCGCGCATCCGCTTCACCACCCCCGACCGCGCACTGGCCTACTTCGTCGGCCACCGTTCCTTCGCTCCCTGATCCGCGATGGCGGTATCGATGAGATCGACCAGCGTTCCGCGGTGGCGATCCGACTACTCGGCCGTCGACGACCTGGCAGCGGGCGCTCTCGTCACCCGCTACGCCCTCGTCGCGGACCGCTCGGTCAGCGCGCGGGTCGTCCGCGAACTGTCCGAGCGCGTGGCGCCCGTTCCCACACGCACGGTGGTCGTCGACGACGTGGGCGGATCCGGGCGCGGGACGCTCGACGAACTGCTGTCCGAGGCGCGCATCGGATGGCGGTTCGTCGTCGCCGGCCGGGAGCGCACGACGGGAGCAGTGCGCGCTCGGCTCATCTCCGCGGGCGCGTTGCCCGCCGAGATCGCCGCGGTGATCACCTCCCCGGACACCCAGGTCCACGACGTGTTCTGCGCGCATTGCCACACCACGTCGCCCTCCGTGCCGGTAGCCGTCGGCGGCCGGACACCGTGCGCGGGTTGTTCCGCCGAACTCACCGTCTACTACCACTACTCCCGGCGCCACAGCGCATACCTGGGATATCGAGCCGACTCGGAGGAACTGCCATGACCACGGCCCTCGAAACAGTTGCGGGCGAGCGTATTACCGGAGGGCTCACGCTGACGGTGCGCGAGGCACGGTTGCTGCGCCCGGGCATCCGGCACGTCGTCCTCGCGGACCCGGCGGGCCGCACCCTGCCGTCGTTCACCCCGGGCAGCCACATCGCCGTCAACTGGGCCGAGGGTCGGCACAATTCTTACTCGCTCACCGGCCCCTCGATCGAGCCGGACCACTACGCGATCTCGGTCCGGCTCGACGAGAACGGCCACGGCGGTTCGCGCTGGGTCCACGACCTCCAGCCGGATCAGCGGATTCGGGTGAGCCTTCCCCGGAGCGCATTCGCGCCCGTGCTCACTGCTCGGCACCACCTGCTGATCGCGGGCGGAATCGGCGTCACGCCGATCCTGTCGCACGTCCGGGCCGCCCTCGAGTGGGGTCGTTCGTTCGAAGTGATCTATTCCTACCGCGACCAGCTGGGAGCGCACGCCGACGAGCTGGCAGCGCTGTGCGGCGACCGGATGATCACGGTCTCCACGCCCGGAGAACTCGCGGACCGCCTCATCCCCACACTGGCGGACCAGCCACTCGGGACACATGTCTACACGTGCGGCCCTGCGCCGATGATCGCGGCGGTGGCCGACTGGGCCCGCGACTGCGGCTGGCCGCCGGGGCGCGTCCACTCGGAGGCGTTCGGGGCGGGCCCGCTGCCCGACGGGGCGCCCTTCGCCGCCACGCTCGGGCGCACCGGAATGATCGTGCCCGTGCCCTCGGGAACCAGCCTCCTCGAGGCGTTGATGGACAAGGGAATCAACGTCCCGAACCTCTGCCGGCAGGGTGTGTGCGGCGAATGCCGGCTGTCGGTGCGCGGCGGCGAGATCGAACACCGCGACCTGTTCCTCACCGACGAGGAGAAGGCCTCCGGAGATTCGATCATGCCGTGCGTATCACGTTCCGCAGGAGACCGATTGGAGCTCGATCTGTGACAACCACCGAATCGCGTGCCGACCACATCGCGCGCTTCCCCTTCCCCTTTCCCCGCGACCAGTACCGCTACAGCACCAACGTCGAGCCGGCCGCAAACCCCACCGGCACCGTGGCCGGCAGCTGGGGTGACACCCGCATCGCCATCGACGCCCACTACCACCGGGAACTCGCCGAACGCGAGCGAATCCTGTCCCAGGATCCGTCGCGGCACCAGTGCCTGCCCCACATGGTCCCCGCTGCCTGGGACGCGATGCTCACGCTGATGCGCACCCTCGCCGACGAATACCCCGACACCATGACCCTCGCACGACGCGAGGACCGGTGGTTCTGGAAGAACGACCTCCTCGGCATCGAGCACACCTTCGTGTTCGGCGACCTCGACACGTTGCCGACGCCACCACTGGTGTACATCTGCGACCAGATCCAGGAGGACGTCGTGCTCCTCGATCAGCGCGAGGGCGCACTGTGGGGCGACGCCGGACTGGTGACGTTCGCGGCGGACTGGTCCTTCGGATTCGACGTGGGCATGAGCTTCCTCGAAATCCACGGCCCCGTCCCGCGCGTCCACAGCGAGAAGATCATCACCCGCGCACACAACTTTCTGATGCGGCTCGAGCCCGGCCAGAGTTACCGGCGTACCAACTGGACGCTGACCGTCGACGGCAAACTCGACACGTCGACCGAGACCTACCCCGAGTGGGGGAAGGACCGGCGCACCCTCGCCGACGGTCCACTCGACGAGGTCGGGGACCGCCTGTTCCTGAGAACCGAAGTGCAGCATCTGATCCGGCTCGCCCACTCCGGCGCCGTCATGTTCCTGATCCGGTCGTATCTACTTCCGTTCCGCGACGTCGCGTCCGTTCCGGAATGGGGCGAACGGCTGTACCGGGTGCTCGAGGACCTTCCGGTGGACATGGCCGAATACAAGGGCATCAATCGCACCCGGGAACCCGGCATGAGATGGCTGCTGACCCATGGGAATGTGGAACTGTGACGCTGGCTGACGGGCGGCGGCGGGCAGTGCCCCAGAGCGATCAGCTTCTCGACCTCGTTCTCGCGACGGTCTCCGTGATCGCCCGCGACGGCCTGCGCGGGCTCACGACGCAGGCCGTCGCCCGGGAGGCCGGCGTCTCGGACGAGGCCGTCCTGCGCAGCGTCGGGTCGACGGACGCCCTCCTCGACGCCGCGCTCCGCTACGCGCTGGACAAGAGCGCGAGCGTCTTCGCCGACATCGCCGCCGGATCGTCGCTCGACCACTTCGTCGAGCACCTCACCGACCTCGTCGCCCGCGACCCCGACCTCCAGGTCTTCCAGTACGAGCTGATGCTCGAGTCCCGGCGGACCCCGCGCCTCGACCCGCACGTGAAACTGCTGTACGCCACGTACATCGAGGCCACCTCCCAGGCACTGACCCGGCTGGGCATCACCGCCGACGAAGACCTGACCCTGCTGGTGTACTCGGCGATCGAGGGATTCATCATGCACCAGCTCGTCGCGAAGGATCGCCCCGCGACGGAGCGCGCGATCGAGCGCCTGCGCCGAATCCTCTCGACCGCGAGGTAGCCCCGGCATGTGAGTGGCAAAGTGTGCCCCGGCACGCTTTGCCACTCACGTGCGGTCGAGGATCTCCGCCACCACGACCGACGCCGGTCCGTACAGGCACACCGAGCCCCGCTCGACGAGGAGGCAGTCGCCCGGGCCGGCGGGCCCGAGGTCCGTCGCCAGCCGCCCGCCGAGAATCAGGACGAGGACGGCCAGCCGGCCGCCGGCGTCCGCGTCGTGCGCCTCTCCGATGTCAAAGATATCCACGGAGGCCGCGGTGGTGGACCTGTGCACCATGACGTTGAACGCCTCGGTCGGACCGTCCGCCACACAGTCGGGGCCGCGCTCACCGGCGAAGGCCGTCGGACTCAGGCGCGGAATTTCGGTGGGAGCGCCACCGAAGTCGAGTGACACGGGATTCTCGCCGATCACCGTGAATATCCGATCCACGCCGGGAAACGGCGAGAACGTCGAACCCGCCTCGAGCGTCGCGACGCTGAAGCGCCAACGGGACGCGGCATCGGCAGCGATCTCGGCAGTGGTGCCCGCGCCGTTGGCCCACGGGACGGTCCGGCGCTCCGCGCGCCGAATGATGCGGGCCTCTGCGGTCACTGAATTCTCCTCACCTAGCAGGTTCACTGTGACGATACTCCGTCCACCACGATACGACTCAGGCGCACGCCGAGATCCGTTACGCAGTTGTCACGTGGCGAACCATTGCCGCAATCTGCAATTTGGTTCACTGACGCTAGACATTGATTCCCAACGGCGGACACCACGAGTGTCACGTCATCCTCGATCAAGGTGGACGACTATGAACGAAGCAGTCGCTGCGGCCGACACCGCCTGGATTTTGGCGGCCTTCACGGCAGTGAGCCTCATGGTGCCGGGCCTGGCCATGTTCTACGGCGGAATGGTCAGCGTGCGCAACACGCTCAACATGGCCATGATGACGTTCGGCGCGTTCGCCGTCGTCGGCGTGCTGTGGATCGTGTTCGGCTACTCCGCCGTGCTGGGTAACTCCCTCGGCGGTCTCGGCATCCTGGGCGACCCCCTCGAGTTCTTCGGCTCCAGCGCGCTGCTGGAGGCGCCGGCCGAACCCGGACTGCCGCCAGCGCTGGTCTCCGGATTCCAGCTGCTGTTCGCCGGCATCACCGTGGCACTCATCTCGGGTGCGCTGGCCGACCGGATGAAGTTCGGCGCCTGGATGCTGTTCGCCGGACTGTGGGCCACGTTCGTCTACTTTCCCGTCGCCCACTGGGTGTTCGCGTTCGACTCCGCGGACGGATCGGTGATCGGCGGGTGGATCGCCAACACCCTCGGCGCCATCGACTTCGCCGGTGGAACGGCTGTGCACATCAACGCCGGCGTCGCCGCTCTCGCCGTCGTCCTGGTTCTCGGGGCCCGCAAGACGTTCCCCGTCTCGCCCCGCCCGCACAGCCTTCCCCTGACCATGCTCGGCGCCGGCATCCTGCTCTTCGGTTGGTTCGGATTCAACGGCGGCTCGGCGCTGTCCGCCGGTAACAGCGCATCCGTCGTCATCCTCAACACCGTCGCCGCGGCGTGCGCCGGCATCTGCGCATGGCTGGCAGTCGAGAAACTGCGTGAAGGCCACGCGACGTCGCTGGGCGCCGCGTCGGGTCTGATCGCGGCACTGGTCGCCATCACGCCGGCCTGCGGCGCCGTCTCACCTCTCGGCGCACTCGTCGTCGGAGGCGCCGCCGGCGCGGTCTGCTGCTTCGCGGTGTCCTGGAAGTACCGGCTCGGCTACGACGACGCGCTCGACGTCGTCGGCGTGCACCTGGTCGGCGGCGTCCTCGGCACCGTTCTGATCGGTTTCCTCGCGGATCCGGCCGCTCCCAACGGCGCCGCGGGACTCTTCTACGGCGGCGGCGTCGACGTGCTGTGGCGCCAATGTGTTGCCGTGGCAACCGTTCTCGCCTACTGCTTCGTCGTCACGCTGGTGATCGCCGCGGCACTGAAGAAGTTCATGGGCATCCGCGCCGACCAGGAAAGCGAATACGACGGTCTCGACGTGTCCGTCCACGGCGAGACGGCCTACGTACTCGATGCCGTCGGCCTCACCGGCGCCTCCAAGCACGGCACCGACGCGGTGCTCGGCGCAGAAGCAATCACGACCAGGGCGGCGGACCCCGCCAAGGCCTGATCCCGGTCCCGGCACAGACAGTGGCCCTGCCCCGCAGCACTCCGCGGGGCAGGGCCACTGGTGTGCCCAGCTAGGTCAAGCTCTGGGCCAGACTCCGAAGCCTCTCGCTGTAGTTGTTCGGCTGAGCGGACAGGAACTGACTCAGCACGATCAGTTCGAATTCCTCCATTGCCGCCGAATCTGCAGTAATCGCGGCATGATTCGCGACTTCGTGCTCCAGAAGTTCGACCGCCTCCCGCCACCCGCGGATCGCGGGGCGTCCGAGTTCCATCTGCGGCTCGAATCTCAGCGGTTCACCGAGCGGGCTCCCGAGAATTTCCTGCAAGTGGTCCTCGAGACTCCGGCGCGCCAGTCGGATGATCAGCTGAGATTGCCCTTCGTGCCACTGCATGGTTGCGGGGCGTCCCGGCTGCAGAATGGACGCGACCGACATGGTCGAATCGAACTCTTCTGCGCCAGAGGTAATTCGGGCCGTACCCGACAGCGGAATCTGAACGACGTAGAAGTCGCCGAGATCGTCCGGGTTCCTCCGCGCATCGGTGCCGTAGTCGAAATAGTAGAGACCGATCGTGCCCGCGGTGGCCAGGTGAACCGGCTCGAGGCGGTCGAAGGGCAGCGCGGACTTGCCGTCGGACGCTATCTGAACTGTCGCTATCACCGTAACCACGACCTTTCGAACCACCCGCCACTCTACGCCCGGCGCAGGGTGCGGAGGAAGGCCGAAATCGCGGTTCCTGTCGTCAGTCCTCGTGGTGGTCGGGGTACGCCGTGACGGCGAGGAATCGGATGGGCAACCGCACGAGATCGTTGGGACCGTGCAGACCTTCACCGTCGAGAAGCAGCGAATCCCCTGGCCGCAGCGTGTACTCGGCCTCGCCGTGCCCGTAGACCATGACGCCCTCGAGCATGTAGAGCAGTTCGGTGCCGGCATGCTGGAACAGCGGAAACGTCTCGCTGGAGTCGGTGAGCGTGACCAGCACCGGTTCGAGTCGCTTGTGCTGCCCGCGCAGTGCGCCGAGAAGTTCGTAGTGGTGCCCCACCCGGGTGCCTCGCCCGACGATGACGGCACCGTGGCCCGCCTCGACGTACACGGCGTCACGGGCGGTGTCGGCGCCCCGGAACAGAGATGTCACGGGCACGTCGAGTCCGGCCGCCAGACGCGCCAGCGTCGACAGGCTGCAGGAGGTCTGCGAGTTCTCGATCTTGGACAGCATGGCCTTCGAGATCCCGACCTTGGCCGCCATGTCTCCGACGGAGAGTCCACTGGCTTTGCGGAGCGACCGGACCTGTCTGGCGATCACCTTCTCGAGATCGGGCCCGGTCGGCGTATCGGACGGCACCTCACGCTCGACGGGCGCGGGGTCTCCCGTGTCGCGGTGGACCTCGGTCTCGGGTCGAGTGGTCACGTCCGCATCGTAGCAGCGCCGTTTACTGTCAGGAAACCGCGACTCACTACGTCGGACGGCGAATCGGTGCGCATACGAGCAACAACCATGCGCATGCGTGCAAGACGACGCCGCGCCCGCGCCCGCATGCTTGTGACAGCCATCACAACACCACCGGGAGAGTTGACGCTATGACCGCAGTACACGAGAACGTCAGTGCCACAGGGCTTCCTGATGGAACCGCAACGCAGCTGTTCATCGGCGGACAGTGGCGCCCGGCGTCGGACGGCGGGACGTTCACGGATCTGAACCCGGCCACCGGAAAGCCGCTCGTCGACGTGTCCGCCGGAACGGGCCAGGACATCGATGACGCGGTCCGCGCCGCCCGCACCCAGCTGAACGGTGAATGGGGGTCGCTGCCCGGCGCCGCCCGCGGACGGATCCTGAACAAGGTCGCCGATCTCATCGAACGCGACAGTGAGATCCTGGCCCGGCTCGAGGCCCTCGACGTCGGCAAACCCGTCGGCCAGCCCACCATGCTCGACATCCCGATGGCCGCGGGCACGTTCCGGCACTTCGCCGGCTGGGCCGACAAGATCACCGGCCAGTCCATCCCGACCGCCGGCTACTTCGGGCAGCCCACCCACTCGTACACGGTCCGCGAACCGGTCGGCGTGATCGGCGCGATCGTCCCGTGGAACACCCCGCTGATGATCTCGGCGTGGAAGATCGCCCCCGCGCTCGCCGCCGGGAACACCCTGGTGGTCAAGCCGCCGGAGGACGCACCGCTGTCGATCCTGCACCTCGCGACGCTGCTGGAGGAGGCCGGACTGCCCGCAGGCACCGTCAACATCGTGCCCGGACTCGGCGAGGTCGCCGGCGACGCACTCGCCGGCCACCCCGGCGTCGACAAGATCAGCTTCACCGGCAGCCCCCGCGTCGGCCGGATCATCGCCAAGCGCGCCGCCGACACGTTCAAGCGCACCACCCTCGAACTCGGCGGCAAGTCCCCGCAGATCATCCTCCCCGACGCCGACCTCGAGGCCGCCATCAACGGCACGGCAATGGGACTGTTCTTCAACCAGGGCGAGGTCTGCGCCGCGGGCACCCGCATCCTCGTGCACCGGTCGCTGTACTCGCAGGTCGTCGACGGCCTCGCCGCCGCCGCCGCCGCGCAGGTCCTCGGCGACCCGTTCGATCCGGCCACCACGATGGGCGCCCTGGTCAACGCGAAGCAGCGCGACACCGTCCTCGGCTACATCGAGGCCGGACGCAGCGAAGGCGCACGGGTCGCCGCCGGCGGTGGCCGCCCGGACGGGGACGGGTTCTTCGTCCAGCCGACCATCTTCGCCGACGCGAACAACGACATGAAGATCGCGCGAGAAGAAATCTTCGGACCCGTCGGCACCGTCATCGCGTTCGACACCACCGACGAGGCGATCGCGATCGCCAACGCCACCGACTACGGCCTGGCCGCCACAATCTGGACGCGCGACGTGTCCCACGCCCACACCCTCGCAGGCAATGTCCGCGCCGGAGCGGTCGCGGTCAACGGCTGGGCACCGATCGACCCCGCCCTGCCCTGGGGCGGCATGAAGACCAGCGGCACCGGCCGCGAACTCGGCTGGGCCGGAATCGAAGCCAACACCGAGGAGAAGGTCGTCACGATCATCCTCTGACCCCCACCGCATCGACGTCGTCGGACAGGAGCAGGACTTATGAAGACCCAGGCAGCAGTGCTGTGGGAGCCCGGTCAGCCGTGGCAGATCGAAGAACTGGAACTCGACCCGCCGACGCACGGTGAAGTGCTTCTGCAGTTGGCGGCGTCGGGGATGTGCCACTCGGACGAGCATGTCCGGGACGGCAGCCTGCCGCTCGAGTACTACCCGTTCATCGGTGGCCACGAGGGCGCCGGAGTCGTGCTCGAGGTCGGGCCCGGTGTCACCAGCGTCGAGAAGGGCGATCACGTCGCTCTCGGATTCATCCCCGCGTGCGGCCGGTGCCGGCAGTGCGCGACCGGCCAGTCCAGCATCTGCGACCTGGGAGCCCACCTGCTCGAGGGCTGGCAGATCTCGGACGGCACGGCGCGGCATCACGTTCGCGGCAAGGACGCCGCCATCCAGTGCCTGATCGGGACGTTCTCGCCGTACACGGTGGTCAACGAGGCGTCGTGTGTCAAGATCACGAAGGACATCCCCCTCGACAAGGCGGCGCTGGTCGGCTGCGGCGTCACCACCGGCTGGGGGTCGTCGGTGTACGCGGCCGGCGTCCAGGCCGGTGAGACCGTCGTCGTGATCGGCATGGGCGGCGTCGGGTGCGGGGCGGTCCAGGGCGCAGCGCTCGCCGGGGCCCGGCACGTCGTGGTCGTCGACCCGTCGGAATTCAAGCGGGAGCAGGCCAAGATCTTCGGCGCGACCCACACCGCGGCGAGCATCGACGAGGCGCTCCCCCTCCTCCAGGATCTGACGTGGGGCCAGCTCGCCGACAAGGTGCTCATCACCGTCGCGAATGCGAGTGGCCGCATCATCGCCCCGGCGATGAGCCTGGTGGCCAAGGGCGGCACCTGCGTCCACGTGTCGGTCGGCGACGTCACGCAGAACGACGTCGATCTGAACCTGTTCGATCTGACGGCGATGCGCAAGACCCTCAAGGGGGCGTGGTTCGGCAACGCGAACATTCGGTTCGACATCCCTCATCTGCTGCGCCTGTACATGGAGGGTCAGCTGAAGCTCGACGAGATGATCACGAGGACATACACACTCGATCAGATAAACGACGGCTACGAGGCGATACGGAAGGCCGAGAACGTCCGCGGCGTCATCATGTACTCGTAGATCGGCACTGTCGGGAGCGGTGGGGCGCTGCACGTCTCTCCGCTCCCGACATGGTTCCCTGTCCCCATGCCGTACGTGTTCCTGATTGCCGCGATCGCCGCCGAGGTCTTCGGAACGAGCCTGCTGAAGTCCACCGAAGGCTTTACCAAGCTCTGGCCGACCGTCGGGTGCCTCACCGGCTACATTCTCGCGTTCGTGTTCCTGTCGCAGGCGGTCAAGACGGTGCCGGTCGGCATCGCCTACGCCATGTGGTCGGGGCTCGGGACCGCGGCGATCGTCGCGATCGGTGCCGCGTTCCTCGGCGAGCCTTTGACCGCGACCAAGGTATTCGGCCTGGGTCTCGTCGTCTCGGGAGTGGTCGTTCTCAATCTCGGCGGAGCTCATTGATACCGTGGTCGCATGATCGCTGGTGGGGCAGGTACGCGTCGTGCCTAAGCTCGTGGATCACGACGAGCGTCGGCGCAGCATCACCGCCGCCGCCTGGCGGTTGATCGCTGCCCGCGGTATCGACGCTGCCAACATGCGCGACATCGCCACCGAGGCCGGGTACACCAACGGCGCCCTGAGCCACTACTTCGCCGGCAAGGACGAGATCCTCCGTACCTCGTACGAGCACATCTCCGAGGCCACCGACCGCCGGATCGCGGAGGCGCTCGGCGACGCGACCGGTCTCGACGCACTGCGGATCCTCTGCCGCGAAGTGATGCCGATCAACGAGGAGCAACTCCTCGAGGCCCGGATCGCCGCCTCGCTGTGGCCGCGGGCCATGTACGACGAGCAGATGGCCGCGACCAACCGGCGGACCATGGACCACTGGCGTGAGCAGATGGCGATCTTCCTCGAGCAGGCCCGCGAGGAGGGCACCGTCGGCGACATCGACGTCAGCATCGTGGTCGAGCAGCTTCTCAACATGATGATGGGCATGCAGATTCTGGGTGTCCTCACGCCGGGCGAAACGTCGTCGGAGCGTCAGCTGGAGATGCTCGAGCAGTTCGTCGCCGCACTCTGAGCCGTCGGCCGGTCCACCAAAATCGTTGTCCCGGAATCCGATAGAGCACCGTTTTTGACCGAATGGTCAGTATGTTCGGGCGCGAAACTCACTGTTTACACGAGGGCACCTCGGCTGTAACGTACGTCACTAAGCTTTTTATTCAACACCCGTAGAACCAAAGGATCGCGACATGCCCACCCTTTCCCCTGCGCGTATCGACCACCCGCTGTCGCTGCCGACCGTCGAAGAAATCGCCTCCCTCCGCGAAATCCTCGAGGTCGCCGACGCGCTGACCGAGCAGACGAGATTCGTCTACGTCGGCCTCGAGGAACCGGACAAGTCGACGCTGTACACGGCGGAGGCCCCCGAGACCGATCGCCGATTCCGCGTTCTGCTGCACGACATCTCGTCGCCGAACGCGGTGGATGTCGTGGTGTCCGTGACCCAGCGGTCGGTGATCAGCTCGGTGACCCTCGACGCCGCCCGTGACGGTCAGATGCCCGTCCTCGACGAGGAGTTCGAACTCGTCGAGGAGGTGCTGGCCGCTGACGAACGCTGGCTCGCCGCGCTCGCCGCCCGCGGACTCGACGTCGCCGACGTCCGGGTCGCTCCCCTCTCGGCCGGCGTCTTCGACTACCCCGGCGAGACCGGCAAGCGGATCCTCCGGGGGCTCGCATTCCGCCAGGACCACCCGACGGACCATGCCTGGGCCCACCCGATCGACGGGCTCGTCGGATTCGTCGACGTGATGAACCGGACCGTCACCGACGTTCTCGACCTCGGCGCCGTCCCGATCCCCGAGGAGTCGGGCAACTTCGACGACCTCGCCGTCACCGGCCCGCTGCGCACCACCCAGAAGCCCATCGAGATCACCCAGCCCGAGGGACCCAGCTTCGTCGTCGACGGCAACCGCGTCGACTGGGAGAAGTGGTCGTTCCGCGTCGGCTTCGACGCCCGCGAGGGTCTCGTCCTCCACCAGCTAGGATTCGCCGACGGCGACCGGGTCCGCCCGATCATCCACCGCGCGTCCATCGCCGAGATGGTGGTGCCCTACGGCGACCCCTCGCCGGTCCGGTCGTGGCAGAACTACTTCGACACCGGCGAGTACATGGTCGGCCGCTACGCGAACGCCCTCGAACTCGGCTGCGACTGCGTCGGCGACATCACCTACTTCGACGCCGTCATCGCCGACGAGTTCGGCACCCCCAAGACGCTGAAGAACGCCGTGTGCATGCACGAGGAGGACTTCGGCGTGCTGTGGAAGCACACCGACCTGTGGGCCGGCTCCGCCGAGACCCGCCGCCAGCGCCGTCTCGTCATCTCCTTCTTCACCACGATCGGCAACTACGACTACGGATTCTTCTGGTACCTCTACCTCGACGGCACCATCGAATTCGAGGTCAAGGCCACCGGCATCGTCTTCACGTCGGGTCACCCGGGCGGCGACTACCCGTACGCCTCGGAGATCGCCCCCGGCCTCGGCGCCCCCTACCACCAGCACCTGTTCAGCGCCCGCCTCGACATGATGATCGACGGCGACCGCAACTCCGTCGAGGAGGTACAGACCAAGCGGGTGAAGATGGGCCCCGGGAACCTGCACGGGAACGCGTTCACCCTCGAGCGCACGCCGCTGACGAAGGAATCCGAGGCGCAGCGCCTCGCGGACAACAGCGTCGGACGCGTATGGCACATCAGCAACCCGAACAAGCTGAACCGTCTGGGCAAGCCGGTGGCGTACGCACTCCACCCGGAAGGCCAGCCGATCCTGCTCGCCGACGACGACTCCTCGATCGCGGCGCGGGCGACGTTCGCCACCAAGCACCTGTGGGTCACCCGATTCGACGAGAAGGAACGGTACGCGGCAGGGGATTTCGTGAACCAGCACGCGGGTGGCGCCGGACTGCCCAGTTTCGTGGCCGGCGACCGTGATCTGGAGAACGAGGACGTCGTCGTCTGGCACACGTTCGGCCTCACCCACTTCCCGCGACCGGAGGACTGGCCGATCATGCCCGTCGACTACACCGGATTCACGTTGAAGCCCAACGGCTTCTTCGACCGCAACCCCGCTCTCGACGTTCCCCGCACAGCGTCGAAGCACTGCGCGACCGGAGGCGGCAACTGCCACTCGGACGGGGGATCAGATGTCTGACACCACCACGGGTTCGGGAGCCGGCAAGCTACGCGGATCCATCGGCGTCGTCGGGATCGTCTTCCTCGTCATCGCCGCGGCGGCGCCCCTCACTGCGATCGGTGGCGCTCTGCCCGTCATGATCGCGATCGGCAACGGCGCCGGCGCCCCGAGCGCCTATCTCATTGCCGCGCTGGTCCTGCTCGTCTTCAGCGTCGGATACGCGGCCATGAGCAGCCACATGGTCGACACCGGCGCCTTCTACGCCTACGTCGCCAAGGGGTTGGGCGAATCCTGCGGGCTCGGGGCGGCCGGACTCGCGTTGCTGACCTACACCGCCATCCAGGCCGCCGTGTACGGCCTGGCCGCCGCGACGATTCAGGGACTCGTGGTCCAGTACGGCGGACCCGACCTGCCGTGGTGGATGTGGGCGCTGGTGCTCATCGCTCTCGTGGCCGTGCTCGGATATCGCAGCATCGACCTCGGCGCCAAGGTCCTCGGGGTTCTCCTCGTGCTCGAGATCGGCATCATCCTGGCGCTGTCGTTCGGCGTGCTGGTGCGGGGCGGGGACGCGGGTATCGACTTCGCGTCGTTCACCCCGACGTCGTTCTTCAGCGGATCGCCCGGTGTCGCACTGATGTTCGCGATCGCATCGTTCATCGGCTTCGAGGCGACCGCGATCTACGGCGAGGAGGCCCGCAACCCTCGTCGCACGATTCCGATTGCGACGTACGCCGCCGTGATCGTCATCGGCCTGGTGTATGCGCTGGCGAGCTGGGCCGTGGTACTCGCGTTCGGCAGCGACAACGTCTCCGCGGCGGCCGCCGCCGACCCGGCCGGGCTGACGTTCGCCGCCGCCGCGCACTTCCTGGGTGGCCCCGCGGCCGACGTCATGGCGATCATGCTCGTCACGAGCCTGTTCGCCGCGCTGCTGGCCTTCCACAACGCCATCTCCCGGTACGTGTTCGCCCTGGCCCGCAAAGGCGCGGCGCCGCGCGCACTGTCCCGCACCCACGCCAAGCACGGTTCCCCGCATATCGGCTCGGTCGCCCAGACGATCTCCGCGACGGTGGTCGTAGGGGTGTTCGCCCTCGTCGGCGCGGACCCGGTGCTGGAACTGTTCACCTGGATGGCGGGTCTGGCCACCGTGAGCATCCTGGTGCTGATGGTGCTCACCAGCGTCGCGATCATCGCGTTCTTCGCCCGCACCCGGCTGGATACGCGGCTCTGGCACACCCGCATCGCTCCGGTGCTCGGATGCGTGGGTCTGGTGGCCGTCACCGGGTTGGTGCTCGACAACTTCACCACGCTGATCGGCGGGTCGGAACTGCTCGCGGACATCCTGCTGGCCGTGATCACCCTGTTCTTCGTCGCCGGACTGGTCGTCGCCCGGGTCACCCGGCAGAGCCGGGCGGACGTCGGGCAGCGTCGCGAACTCACCCCCACGATCTGAGTCCGACGATGTTCGAGATCCCTGCCGTGCACGCGGCGATGCTCGTCGGGGCGGTCGGGGCCGTCGTACCGATGTGGCGGGCACACGGAACGGACTGCAGGGTGCGGATCGCGCACGGTGCGATGGCGGTGTCCATGGTCGCGATGATGATTCCCGGGGCGCCGGCGGGGATTCACCTGCTGGCGGGTGCCGTCCTCATCGCCCTCGCCGTGTTCGTCACCGGTGAGACCATGCACCGCCGGACCGCCGTTCCCTGCGCGGTGGACCTCACCGCCATGGGGGTGCTGTTACTCCTGGCCCCGACGTCCGCTCCCGCCCCGGTGGCGTCGGCGTCGGGGCCGGCACCCTCCGGCCACCACCACGGTGGCGCAGGAATCTCCACAGGCTGGCTTCCACTCCTCGTGCTCGTGTGCTGGGCACTGTTGACACTGAACCTCTTTCGCTCCACCCCGCGCCGCGAACGCCGAGCCGGCGTCAAGACCGCGGCGGCGGGATCCGCACTGATGATCCTCGGCATGGCCCCCATGGCCGTCTGAGAGCCTTCCCACCGACAGCAACCTGGAGGAACCGATGAGTTACGCCGATGCCGTCTACATCCACGGCAAGGTCTTCACCGTCGACGACAACTTCACGATCACCACCGCCCTCGCCGTGCGCGACGGACTCGTCCACGCGGTGGGCAGCGCTGCGGAGATCGAAACCCTGATCGGACCGGACACCGTCGTCACGGACCTCGGCGGGAAGACGGTCCTCCCGGGAATCAACGATTCGCATCTGCACGCCATCGCCTACGGTCTCGACACGCCGCCGCTGTCGCTGGACGTGTCGTTTCCTGCCGTCCGGTCGATCGCGGACGTCCGTGAACTCGTGCGTGAGGCCGCCGCAGCCGCCGAGGACGGCGAGTGGATCATCGGAACCGGCTGGGACGACGGCTATCTCGACGAGTGTCTCGCCGAGACCGGACGGACGCCGACCCGCTGGGACCTCGACGAGGTGTCCCCGAACAATCCCGTGTTCCTGCAGGACTTCTCGCGGCACACCTCCTGGGTGAACAGCGCGGCGCTCGCGCTCGCCGGGGTGGATGAGACCACCCCGTTGCCACCGGGCAGTCTCATGCCGGTCGGCGAGGACGGCCTGCTGACCGGCATCGTCATGGAGGGGGCGCAGGCCCTCGTGCAGAAAGTTCTTCCCGCCCTCACCCGCGAGCGGCGCGAGGAGGCGCTCCGCTCGGCGATCTCGATCCTGCAGAGCGAGGGGATCACCAGCTTCACCGACCCCGCGATCGGACCCGGCGGCGAGGCTCTCGCCGGTGGCGCGATGGGCGCCGAGGGTCTCGCGGTGTATGCCGACCTCGCCCGCCGCGGAGAACTGGGCGCCCGCGTCAACCTTCTCCTCCTGCCCACCGGAATGTCCGGATCGGCCGAGGACTTCGGACAGAACCTCGCCGAAATCGAGGTTCCGGAAACGGTGGACCCGAGAATGTTCCGGGTCCTCGGGGTGAAGGTGTTCGCCGACGGCATCCCACCGAGCAAGACCGCGTGGATGCACGAGGAGTACGTCGGCGGCGGCTGCGGTTCCCTCTGCGTCGGCGGCGACACCGACGAACGACAGGTGTACGAGGTGACCGAGATGGTCCGCATCGGCCACGAGGCCGGCTACCAGATCGGTGTGCACGTCACCGGTGACCGCGCCATCGACACCGTCGCCGACGCGATCATCGCCGCGCAGAATGCGCACCCCCGCGAGGGTACCCGGCACTACCTGATCCACGGCGACTTCATCGGCGAAGCCACCCTGAAGCGCCTGGCCGAGAACGGAATCGGCGTCAACATGAACCCGACGATCAAGTGGACGATCGCCGACCTGGAGGTCGGGGTGGTCGGGACCGAACGAGCCGCCTACGAATGGCCGTATCGCAGCGCCGTCGAATCCGGGGTGCACCTGATGAGCAGTTCCGATGCACCGGTCACACCGCCCGATTGGCGCCAGGGCATCTCGACGATGATCCTGCGCGAGAGCAAGGCCAGCGGCGCGGTGAGTGGGCCCGACCAGTGCATAGGGCTCGCCGACGCGGTCCGCACGTACACGATCAACGCGGCCTGGCAGGACTTCGCCGAGGGCTGGAAGGGGTCACTCGAGGTCGGCAAGGTGGCCGACCTGTGCATCCTCGACGGCGACCTCGAGACCGCCGACCCGCACGACATTCCGGGAATGCAGGTCGTCTCCACAGTGCTGGGTGGGAAGGTCGTGTTCCAGCGCGTCGCCGAAAGCGTCGCGTAACCCCGGTTCCGATACGTCAGAACTGCCGGTTCGCCGCTCGGTCGGCGAACCGGCAGTTTCTGCGTCTCACCCGATCTGCCGGTTCACTGAGCCCATGCCGCCTCCGCGATCCAGTACTCGCTTCCGTCGGCGCTGATTCCGCGTTGCCATTCGGTGGTCCGTCTCAGGTTCGGCTCCACCCGCGCGGTGGCCGCGTCGGCGCCGTCCGGTCCGTCCTCCCGCACGTGCCAGTGGACCCAGTTCACTTCGTTGCCGTCCTCGTCGTGCACGAAGAGATCGACGTGATGCCAGCCGTAGCGGTGGGTGTCGGCATAACAGGTCAGGAATGTCCGGTGATGATGCGAATAGTCCACGAGGTCCCTCCGGGGCGCGGTGGTGTTTCCCACCACGCTAGAACCGGATCGCGCCCAACGGAATCCAAGAAACCTTTACCTGAGTGGGGGTCGGTCGCTCAGTGGTTCGGATCGGCGGGCAAAGTGAACGTGAAGACGGCCCCGTGCGGATCGTTCTCGCGCGCGGTGAGTGTCCCGCCCTGACGGGTGATGATGCGGTGGCTCAGGGCGAGCCCGATTCCGTGGCCCGTGAACTTCGAGGTGAACGCGCCGTCGAAGATTCGGCCGTCCGGGATGTGCGAGAGACCCTTGCCGTGGTCCTCGACGCTCACGACGCCCTCCGTCTCGGTGACGTCGGTGCGTACCGTCACGATGCGGTCGGCTGCCGGCCATTCCGCCATCTCGTCGATGGCGTTGAAACACAGGTTCAGGATGACCTGCCCGGTGAGCACGCGTTCGCACACGACGGCAACCGTGTCGTGCGCACGGTGGTATTCGACGTGAACTCCTCTCTGCCGCGCCCGGATGTCGATGAAGTACGCGCATTCGTCCACGATGTCGTTGAGATCGACGATCTGCTGGGACTCCTCGAGTTGCGTCACGTATTCACGCAGACTCCGGACGATCTGATTGGCCCGGTCGATCTGCTTGCGCGCCTCCCCCAGTCCCCAGCTCACCTCGTCGTGACCGCTCCGGCCGTCGTCGAGGCGGCTCTGCGTTCCGGCGATGAAATTGGTGGCGGCCGCGAGCGGCTGGGCAAGCTCGTGAGCGATGGCCATGGCCATGTCGCCCATCGCGTTGTAGCGGGCCAGGTAGTTGAGATACTGCGAGTCTCGTTCGTGCTCCTGCTCGGTGCGGACATGTTCGGTGACGTCGTGGAAGAGCAGCAGGTGGCCACTCAGATCGTTCTCGATACCGATGTGCTGGCAGCTCCCCGCATGCCACCGGCGCTCCTCGGGGGTCAGTTCCACCTCGTAGCGCAGGCTCTGGGAACCACCGCCGGCGGTCGTCAGTTCCAGGGCGCGGCGCACGCTCTCCCGCGACTGCCCCGCCCGGCAGAATTCCGTGAAGCGCTCGCCGACAAGCGATGTCACTGGAACTTTCAGGAGCTGCGACGCCGCCTCGCTCGCATACGTGATACGGCTGTCGTCGTCCAGGACGAGGATTCCTTCGGCCATGTTCCGCAGGAAGGCGGCCAGGCGGGCCTCGGTGCGGGTGAGATCGGCCTCGGTGCGGGTGAGGTCGCGACGCATCGACGTTTCCTGCTCGATGTCGCGGAACTGCACCATCACCACGGTCCGGGCGCTCAACTCGACCCGGATCGCGATCGCCTCCGTCAGGACTTCTCTCCCGCTCTTCGCGCGATACGTCCATTCGATGACCGCCGCCCCGTTGTCGACGGCCTCCTGCAGCCACCGCCGTCCCACCGAACGGCGGTACCGCTTGGCCGGGGAACTCATGTCGGGTGCCTTGAGCGGTTTGAGTTCTTCTACCGTGAACTCGAGGAGTTCGGACGCAGCCCTGTTCGCCCACAGGATGTCCTTGGTGGCCGCATCGTGGACCAGGACGCAGTAGCGAAGGGACTCGACGAGTCGTTCGTAGTCGGACGGCGCGAGTTCGGACAATGCGGCCTCCTTCGGTCACCTCGAGTCTACTGAGCGGACGGACCGGGGACTCGATAGGGAAATCCTTTACTCCGGGGCGACATCTCTGCACGTCCGCGGGAGGAAGCACCGATTGAGTGATGCCCACCACCGCAATAGCGTGAATTCGACACGAAACACGCCACACCCCTTCTACTTCGCGTCGATCGGAGTACTTGATGACCAACGCACCGACCCTCGAAACGACGGATTCCGCCGCGAACGGGACGCTGTCGTTCGAGGACGTCCTCGAGCACGTCGCATTGCGGCGGGAAGAGTTCGCACGCCAGAAGTTCGTGCCTCGCGACATGATCGACGAGTTCAAGCAGATCGGCATCTACCGCGCGGCGACACCCCGCCGGTTCGGCGGCGACGCGCTGCCACCGAGCGAGTTTCTGCGGATGATCGAACGAATCTCTGCGGTGGATGCGTCGGCGGGCTGGGTTGCCAGCTTCGGCTCCGCCCTCGTCTACCTGGCGGCTCTGCCACTCGCGACGCAGGCGGAGTTGTACAAGGACAGCCCCGACCTCGTCTTCGCCGGTGGGCTGTTCCCGGTCCAACCCGTCGAACAGGTGCCCGGAGGTCTGAAGATCCACGGGCAGTGGAAATTCGCGAGCGGATGCAAGGGCGCCGACATTCTCGGCGTCGGGATTCGCGGCGGCGACTCCACAGCGGGGAAGCCTCGCACCGCCCTGCTGTGGCCGAAGGACGTCGAGATCGTCGAGAACTGGGACGTGGTCGGTCTGTCGGGTACCGGAAGCCACGAACTGAAGGTCGACGGTGTCGTCGTACCCGAGGATTGGACGTTCATCCGGGGCGGAACCCCCACCGTCGACGAACCCCTCTACCGCTATCCCTCCATCGCCTATGCCGCCCAGGTCCTGGCCGTCGTCAATCTCGGAGTGGGGCGCGCCGCGCTCGACTACGCGATCAAGGTCGGTGCGGGACGCACAGGGATCACCGGAGCTCCCAAGCTCGCCGATCGCGCCTACTATCGCATCGACCTGGCCAAGGCGGAGGCGACGCTGAGGTCCGCCCGCGCCTTCTTCTACGAGGTCACCGACGAGGCGTACGCCACAGTGGTCGCCGGCGACCCCGTCCCGGACAAGCTTGCGGCACTTCTTCGCCTGTCCTCGACGCACGTGGCAAAGGCGGGCGCCTCCGCCGTGCACACCGCATTCCAGTTGTCGGGCACCGGCGCGATCTACGACGGCAACGCGATGCAGCGGTACATGCGCGAGGCCCTGGTTCCGCCGCAGCACGCCTTCCTCGGAGACGGCATCTACGACAGCGCCGGTGCGGTGCTCATGGACATCCCGCCGTTCCCCGGATTCATCTGACCGCCCTTTCGAGTCGAGGAGACCATCGTGAGTCACACCAAGACCGCACCACTGCGAGTCCTGTTCTGCATCGGCATCAATCAGAACTTTTTCGACCTCCCGACCGGCCAAGGCGGGCTGGTGTGGAAGGCGTTCTCCGGGATGATGGACGCGGTGGCAGAGACACCCGGCGTCCGGGTGATCGGGGACATCGACGACGACAGCCACATGGTCGGACCGTCGGACGGCTGGCCGTGGACCTGCTACATCCTCGCCGACGTCGATACCCAGGAGACCGTCAAGGCCGTCTGCAACCTCTTCCGCACCACCTCGGTCGGCGAGTACACGTTGTGGCGATACGCGAAGATCGAGGCCCGCATCGGCCGTGCGCTCACCGTCCGAGACGACGTCGACCTCGGCGTGTGAGCGGAATGCACTCTGCGACCGCGGTCGAGCGCATCGAGAGCCGCGAGGCCGTTCACCGCGTGATGTGCCGCTACCTGGAACTGTGCGACGTTCCCTCCGCGGCGTTTTCGGTCGAGGAACTCGCCTCGCTGTTCACGGCCGACGCGGTGTGGGAAGGCATCGGCGCCGAGTACGCGCACAAGTTCGGGAGGCGGCGGGGCCGGCGGGAGATCGTCGGAATGCTCACCGCGTATCTTCCACCGAACTCCCATTTTCGGGGAAATGTGCACCTGCTCGGCAATGAGCAGATCGAGGTGGACGGCCCCGCGGCGCAGGGGCGGTGGATCATGCAGCAGCTGTCGCGATACGAGGACGGATCGGCCGAACTGCTCGTCGCCCGCATCACCGCCGAGTGTGAGGTCCGGGGCGGTACCGCCCGAATCAAGCACTTCACGACCGAGAAGCTGTTCGTCACTCGCCTCGACGAGGCGACACGACTGCTCGAATCGAATGGAAAGAGAACGTGATGACCACTTCGCTGGATCCCACCAACTTCGCGGACCTCGCCACCGACGACCGCGTGGACGGATCGCTGTACACCGACCCCGACATGTTCGAGGCGGAGCTCGAGAGGATCTTCTACCGCACGTGGGTATGGGTTGCCCACGAGAGCGAGATCCCCGAGGCCGGAAGCTTCAAGATGGCGACCGTCGGCCGTCAACCGGTGATCGTCAACCGCGACCGCAAGGGAAACTTCAACGTCCTGCTGAATCGGTGCCGCCACCGCGGAGCCAGCGTCTGCGAGGTCCCCAAGGGCAAGGCGAACGGGTTCACCTGCCCGTATCACAGCTGGTCCTATGCCCTCGACGGTCGTCTGCGCGGAATCCCGTACCCCGACGGTTACGACGAGAACCTCGACAAGAAGGACCTCCCCCTCCAGAGCCTGCGGGTGGAGTCGTACGCCGGGATGATCTTCGCCAGCTTCAACCCCGATGTCGAACCCCTCGACGACTTCCTCGGCGACGCGAAGGTATGGATGGACCTGTTCATGAAGCAGGGCGCCGGATACCCCATCAAGACGCAGGGCGAACATTGCTTCCGCTTCCGCGGTAACTGGAAGATCCAGCTGGAGAACACCACCGACGGATACCATTTCCCGATCGTGCACCGGTCCTGGATGTCCTCCGTCGACGCCGAGACCGCCGACATGCTCTCCTTCATGACCGACGACAACGCCGTGACCCACGCTCTCGGAAACGGCCACAGCGTCGCGATCATGGTCCCGGAGCACGTCGACCTGGACAACGACGACGGCACCGAGAAGATTCAGGCCCGTTTCGACCACATCGTCGAAGAACTGTCGAAGACGATGCCCGCCGACCAGGTCCGCCGCATCGTCCGCTCCATGCACGGTGCCGGGTTCAACCTCAACATCTTCCCCAACGTCGCGATGTCGATGTCGTTCTTCCGGGTGCTGCGCCCGATCTCCGTCGACGAGACCGAGATCCGGCACATCGCCCTCGGCATGGACGGCGGACCGGAGATCGTCAACCGTGAACGCCTCCGCATTCACGAACATTTCCAGGGCCCGTTCGGGTTCGGGAGCCCCGACGATTCCGAGGCCTGGGACCGGGTTCAACGCGGGTCCCGCGGGGCACCCGGAATGCCGATCATGGTGAACCGCGGTCTCAATCGTGAAGCGCTCGACAGCGACGGACACCGCACCTCGCACGTCACCGACGAGACCGGAATGCGCGAGGCCTACGCAATGTGGAAGAAGATGATGAACGATGATTGCTGAACTGAAGGTCCTCGAGTTGTTCGACACCCAAGCGTTGCAGGCGATCGAACTCATCTGGCACGAAGCGGCTCTCCTCGACGCCAAGGACTACCAGAGCTGGGACGCCCTCTGGACCGACGACGGCCGGTACGTCATTCCCATCGACCCGGACACCGACGACTTCGACGGATCGCTGAACATGGTCAACGACGGCACTCGCATGCGGCGCATGCGTATCGAACGCCTGACCTCCGGCTACTCGATGTCCGCGCTCGCCGCAGCCCGGACGGTCCGCACCGTCTCGCGCTTCACGGTCGAGGAACGGACCGAGGACTCGATCACGGTGAGGTCCGCGCAGATCCTCGTGGGCTTCAAGCGCGACGACCAGCAGACCCTCGCCGCCGACGTCACGCACCGTATCCGCTACACCGAGAGCGGGCCGCGGTTGGACCTCAAGGTCATCCGGCTGATCAACTCGCAGGCAGCGGTCAACGCCTCCGGCTACCTGCTCTGACCAGCATTTTCCGTACGATATCGACCGAACAGGAGCTCGACGTGGATTCTGTCGCAGTAGTCACCGGCGGCGGACGCGGCCTCGGTGCCGCGATCGCACGCCAATTGCACGACCGCGGATACCGCGTCGCGGTCGCGGACATCGACAGCGGTACCGCGAAAGAGACGGCGGCGGAGCTGGATCCGAATGGCAACACGGCAATCGGCGTGGAGTTGGACGTTCGGAGAAGGAAGAGTTTCGAGGCCGTACGTGACCGGGTGATCGAGGAGTGGGGAGGGATCGACGTCCTCGTCAACAATGCCGGCCGGTCGCAGACGGGTTCGCTGATGGACATCGCGCCGCAGGAGTTCTCCGACATCGTCGAGATCAATCTCAACGGGGTCTTTCTCGGCTGCCAGGTGTTCGGAAGTTACTTCGCCGAACGGCGGTACGGCAGAATCGTCAACATCGCGTCGCTGGCGGGACAGAACGGTGGCACAGCGACCGGCGCGCACTACGCCGCGGCCAAGGGCGGCGTCGGCACACTGACCAAGGTCTTTGCACGCGAACTCGCCCCGTCGGGTGTCACGGTCAATGCGGTCTCCCCTGGGCCGCTGGATCTGCCGGTCGTGCGCGAGACGGTGCCCGCGGACAAGCTGGCCGCCATCCTCACCACGATTCCGGTGGGCACCCTGGGCTCGCCCGACTTCATTGCCGAGACCGTTGCCCTGCTCGCATCGCCAACGGCCGCGTCGGTCACGGGAGCCTGCTGGGACGTCAACGGCGGCCTGTACATGCGCTGACCCCCCGCCCGAGGGCGACGGGTCGCAGCACCGGAGGAAGAATCACCATGAGCATGTTCACTGTCACTGTCGCGGAGATAGTCGAGGAAACGCCGGACATCAAGTCGTTCCGGCTGGTTCGGATCGATGGGTCACCGTTCGACCCGTACCCGGCCGGCGCCCACATCGACATCCTCGGTCCCACTGAGATCCTCACCCAGTACTCACTGTGCAGCCCGCCGCACGAATCCGAATCGTACGTGGTCGCCGTCAAACGCGAGACCGGCCCGCGCGGTGGCTCGGCCGCGCTGCACGATCGTGTGACGATCGGCAGCGAGTTGCAGATCAGCCGGCCGCGCACACTGCTCACGCTCGCCGAGGGCGCCGATCGGCACATCCTCGTCGCGGCGGGCATCGGGCTGACACCGATGCTGAGTCTGGCGTTCGCGTTGCATGTGAGGGAACAGCAGTTCGACCTGCACTACTTCGCACGGACGCGGGCGCAGGCCGCGTTCGTCGACCTGCTGGAGAGTGCGGATTTCCGCCGGGACGTGCACCTGCACTTCGGCCTGACGAGGGACGACCAGCTCTCCGCCCTCGAGAAGATCCTGGCGGACGCGTCAGCCGCAACCCACGTCTACACCTGCGGCCCCGAAGGTTTCATGGATCGGGTGCGCGGGCTGGCGGAACCCGCGGTCGGTGAGGACGCGGTCCACTTCGAACACTTCGAGGCGGTGACGCCCGTCGCGACCGGGTCGGACACGGCGTTCGAGCTGGAACTCGACACGGGCGAGGTATTCGAAGTGCCAGCCGGAAAATCCATCGCCGACGTACTCGAAGAGAACGACATCGAGATCGACACGTCCTGCCGGGAAGGTATCTGCGGCACGTGCGTCATGGACGTGCTGGAGGGCGAACCCGACCACCGCGACAATTGCCTCACCAAGAGTGAGAGAAAGGCGGGAGACAGAATTGCCGCGTGTGTGTCGCGCGCGAAATCCGGGCGACTCGTCGTCGAACTTCCCTGAAAAGTGCTGAACTATTTCAGGTCACGGCGATTCCGGCCTGCAGAATATCCCGAACGAGAACGGCGATGCTTTCTGCTCCGGTCTTTTCCTTGATCCGTGTGCGATGCACATCGACCGTCTTCACGCTGATTCCCAGCTCCTTCGCGATATTCTTGCTTTGCAATCCGTCGAGGACGAGTGCAAGAATTTCTTTTTCTCGCACCGTCAGCGCGTCTATTCGTCCCTGCAATTCCGTTCTCGTGCGGCGCTCACCGAACCGTTGACGCGCAACCCGGAGCGCATCCTGGATCACGTCGAGCATGTGCTGCGGATCGTAGGGCTTCTCGATGAACGTCAGCGCACCCCGCTGCAGTGCCCGCACCGACATCTTGATGTCACCGTGCGCCGACACGAAGATGATCGGGATCGGGGATTCGTCGGCGACGAGTGCCTCCTGGAGTTGAAATCCCCCGACTTCCGGCATCCGGACATCCAGCACGAGGCAGGCCGGGATGTCGCGGCGGTACTCGTCCAGGAACGACTGCACCGAGAAGTAGTACTCCGAAGTGATGTTGACCGAATCGAGCAGCCACGCAAGCGATGCGCACAACTCCTCATCGTCGTCGACGATGTAAACCCGTGTTTCCTGCTGCTCCATCGAATCCTGCCTCGCACAGATGGCTTGCCTTTTCGTCCAGTGAACACCGACCGTATCGGAAGCGATAGGCAACTGAAGGAATCCCCTACCCGGGTACGCGACTTACTGCGAGAAAGTAGCGTCACCGCCAATGTTCCCACGCGGGCAATTCGTCCTATTCTTCTCGGGGGAACGCGGGCGTAACGCGAAGACACGACTTCCTGTTCCAACTCACGGAGGCTGAGATGCCCGAACTCACTACCATGCAATTGAGCTTTCGCACCGCCATGGCGAACCTGCCCGCCGCGGTCAACATCGTGACGACCGACGGCCCTGCGGGCCGCTGCGGAATGACGGTCACCGCCGTCTGCTCGGTCACCGACTCCCCGCCCACCGCCCTGGTGTGCGTGAATCAGAACAGCGCCATGCACAACGTATTCCGGAAGAACGGCCGAATCGGTATCAACGTGCTCTCCGGCGACGACGAAGAGCTGGCCATGCACTTCGCGGGCGCGACGAAAGTCGCGATGGCGGAGCGGTTCCAGTGGGACATCTGGGAAGAAGACACCGTCGACGGTGTGCCGATCCTGCGTGCCGCCCACGTGGTGCTCGCCGGCCGGATCGCCGACAGCAAGACCGTGGGGTCGCATTCGGTGATGTTCATCGAACTGGACCGCATCCAGACGCGCGAACAGGGCGACAGCCTCGTCTACTTCCAACGCAAGTTCCATCGTTTGTCGGTTCCGGTCGAGTCGCCCGACTGGCTGTTCTACGACGAATGGTCCGATCCGATCACCGTGACGCCCGCCCTCGTTCCCGCCGCAGCCGGAGGTAAATAGCCATGGTCACCTCGTCACCGCCCGAACAAGTCCCACAGAATTCCGACCTGCAGGTGCTCGCAGACACGCGTGCCGCCTTGACGTTTCGCCTCAGCGCCCTGGTCCTCGCACTGTTCCTTCCCCTGCCGATCCTCGGTGGGTTCACCTCGCTGCTGGACGGCGTCGTCTTCAGCGGTGTCACCGTTGCGTGGCTCTACGCCGTCGCGCAATTCGTCGTCGCCATCATCGTGGCCAGGTACTACATGGCGCGGGCAGCTGAACTCGACTCCCGGACCGCCTCCCGGTCGAAAGGATAACGCGCCATGAACCTCGTCTCCGCATCGCTTTTCGCTGCCCTCGTCGCCGTCACCCTGATGATCACCGCGTGGGCATCGAAGAGGAACAAGTCCGCCGCCGATCACTACGTCGCGGGCGGCAGCCTCACCGGCAGGCAGAACGGCGTCGCGATCGCCGGCGACTTCATCTCTGCCGCCTCGTTTCTCGGCGTCACCGGTGCGATCGCCCTGACCGGTTTCAACGGGTTCTACCTCGCGGTCTTCGTGCCCGTCGCGTTCGTCCTCGCGATGCTGCTGATCGCGGAGCCCCTGCGCAACCTCGGCCGCTTCACGCTGGCGGATGTCCTCGCCACCCGGTTCCCCGGCAAGGACGTGCGGTCGATGATGGCGATCAGCACGGTGGTGATCAGCGTGGTCTATCTCGTGTCGCAGCTGGTCGGTGCCGCGCTTCTGGTGTCGTTGCTGTTCGACCTCGACTACGCCGTGGCCGTGTTGATCATCGGAACACTCACCACCGCGTACACACTGGTCGGTGGAATGCTCGCCACCAGCTGGATCCAGATCATCAAGACCGGGCTCCTCATGGTCTGCGCCGTGGTGCTGTTCGTTCTCGTGCTGGTGCGGTTCGATTTCAACCCCTTCGGCCCGTTCAGCACGGCGCTCGCCGAGTTCGGGCAATCGTTCGTCGCGCCGCAGCGCACGTCCGGTGCAGCGTCGTTCGATCAGTTGTCGCAGACCGTCGGGCTCGTCCTCGGCGTGCTCGGCCTGCCGCACGTCATGATCCGATTCCTCACCGTTCCGGACGCGAAGCAGGCGAGAACGTCCGCCTACACCGCGATTTGGATCCTCGTCGCCTTCTACCTTCTGGTTCCCGTGCTCGGCTACGGCGCCGCCAAGCTGGTCGGTGTCGAGGTGATCAAGTCCGAGAATCGGGGCGGCAACCTCGCGGTCGCACAGCTCGCCGAGACGGTCGGCGGCGGGGTCCTACTGGCGTTCGTCGCGGCCGTGGCGTTCGTGACCATTCTGGCCGCACTGTCCGGCCTGGTGATCGCCACCTCCGGTGCGATCGCGCACGACCTGTACGGGCAGGTGATCAGGAACGGATCGGTGTCGGCAAAGGCTCAGCACCGCGCGGCCCGGGTCGCGACGGTGGTGACCTGCGTCATCGGTGTCGCCATCGCCTTCGCGGCGCAGAAGCAGAACGTCGCGTTCCTCGCGTCACTGGGGATGTCCATCGCGGCGTGCGCGAACCTGCCTGCACTGCTGCTGACCATGTATTGGAAGCGGATGACGGCGCGTGCCGTCATCTCCGGCATCGTGGTCGGGCTCGTCCTGTCGATCACCGTCATCCTGCTCAGCCCGGTCGTGCAGGGACCGGACTCCATCCTCGGATTCTCGAACCCGGCACTCGCCGTGGCACCCCTCTCGCTGGCGGTTTCCGTCATCGTCGCGCTGTTGTCGGCGCCGTCCGGGGAGAGCAAGGCACGAGCAGATCGCCTCTTCTCGGTGATGCGCACCCGGGCGCTCACCGGACAGACCGAGACGACGAACGACGACACTATGGTGGCGATGCAATGAAGACGGAACTACGTTCACCGAGCCCACTCCGGGACCTCGTCGAGCAGCTGGCGACGGGCGCGACAACGCCGATCGACGTCGCGGAGGAGGCACTCGCACGGATCGCGGACCTCGATCCGGATATCCACGCCTGGGCTCACCTCGATTCAGACGCGGTGCGGTCCGCCGCCGCCCGGATCCAGGACGGCGGCCCGGGCGGCGCGCTCTGGGGCGTTCCCGTCGGCGTCAAGGATCTCATCGACGTCGCCGGTATGCCGACACGCTGCGGCAGTGAGCTGCGGAGTACGGAACCGGCGACGACGGACGCCGATTGTGTGGCGCGGTCGCGCGCACTCGGCGCGCTCCCGTTCGGTAAGACCGTGACCACCGAGTTCGGGTACTTCAAGCCCGGCTCGACCCGTAATCCCCGCGCCCTGGACCACACGCCCGGCGGGTCGTCGAGCGGGTCGGCGGCAGCGGTGGCCGCCGGCATGGTGCCGCTGGCGTTCGGCACGCAGACCGCGGGGTCGCTGACGAGGCCGGCGTCGTTCTGCGGAGTCGCAGGTTTCGTCACCGCCCACGGCGAACTCCCCACCGCGGGCATCACCGGATTGAGTCCCAGTCTCGACGCGTTGGGGCTGCTCGCACGCACCGTGCCCGATCTCCACTTCGCATGGACCGCACTGCGCGACGGCATGCGGGCGCCCGCTCTCGCGCCTTCCCCTCCGGGACGGCTTCGACTGTGGAGTGGGTTCGAGCTCGGCGACGTGTCCTCGGAGATGACGGCGGCGCTCAGGGCGGCCGCTGATTCCGCGGAGTCGGCGGGGATTCGGTGCCGCGAGGTCGATGCCGCCACGAAAGTCGTGGCGCTGACCGAACACCACCACACGGTGATGGTGTACGAGGCGGCCAGGGAACGCGCCGCAGAGGCCGCGCAGACCGACAAGATCAGCACCCCTCTCGCCGAATTGTTCGCCGCGGGGGCAGCGACCACGGAGGCGGACTATCGTGCCGCCCTCGCCGGAATCCGCGAGACCCGGGAACTGCTGCTCGCGGCGTTGGACGAGGACGAGGCCATCCTCGGGCCCGCGGCGCTCGGCGCCGCTCCACCCGGGCACGACGCGACGGGCACGCCCGTGCTCAGCCGACCGTGGCAGGCGATGGGTCTGCCGGTGGTCACGATCCCCGGGAAACGTGATAGCGCGGGCCTGCCCCTCGGACTGCAGCTGATCGGACGCCCCGGCGCGGAGCAACGCCTGTTCGAGACGGCCGCGTGGCTGGAATCCGTGCTCTGACAACGACAGGAGGGCGTCAGTCGACGAAGATCGACGGCTGGCGATCCTTCCACGGCGCCGCCTGCTCCAACTGCGCGGCCACCTGCAGTAGCAGATCTTCTCTGCCGGTGGCCGCGACCAGTTGGATCCCGATGGGGAGGCCCTCCCGGCTCAACGCGAGTGGCAGGCTGATCGCGGGATTCCCGGACACGTTGAACGGTGCGGTGAACGGCCCGAACTCGAAGATGCGGCGTAGCCACGAGCGCACGCTGTGCCCGGGGTCGTCGTAGTCGAGGGTGCCGTGCGGCACCGGCAGCCAGGCGACGGTCGGGGTCACCAGCAGATCGAATCGGGTGAAGAACTGTCCGATGGACCGGGTCACCCGGTGCTGCGCGTCGAGTGCTGCCGCGACGTCGAGCGCGGTGAACGCCTGGGTTTCCTGCAGCACCGTCCGCGAGACCGCCTCGAGCAGAGCGGGATCGGGCCTGCGTGGAGCGCGGAGGATCGCCGCACCGGTGGCGATCGCAGTGAGCGTCGATGCCTCGACGACGTCCTCCGCGTCGAAGTGCGGGCGCGTCTCGGTCACGGTGTGGCCGATCCATTCGAGGATCGTGCCGGCGGCGACCGTGGCCGCCGATACCTGCGTCTCGACCGAACTGCCACCCCACGGTTCGGTCGTCAGGGCAACCCGCAAACGGCCCGGGTCGGCGCGCACCGCGTCGGCGTAGCGACCGGACTGCGCCGGGGCGGTGTATTTTTCACCGACCGGCGGGGCGGCGACGGCGTCCAGCAGATGGGCCGTGTCGCGGACCGTTCGGGTGAGGGCGAACTCGTAGATGTGCCCGAACCCGGCCTCGCCGACCAGTGGGCCGCAGGGGATTCGGCCGCGGCTCGGCTTCAGGCCGACGAGCCCGCAGCACGAAGCCGGCACCCGTAGCGAACCGGCGCCGTCGTTGCCGTGCGCCAGTGGAACCGCCCCCGCGGCGACGAGCGCGGCTGATCCACCGCTCGACCCGCCGGTGCCGCGACCCCGCGCCCACGGATTGCGCGTCGGCCCGTACCGCACCGGTTCCGTCGCGAAGTTCAGCCCGAATTCCGGCGCGGTGGTCTGCCCCAGGGCCACCAGCCCGGCAGACCGGAACCGCGACATCAGTTCGTGATCCACACCGGCGACGGCGCCGCGGATGCTGCGGCTGCCGAGTGTGAACGGCACACCCTTCGCGAACGGCCCGCTGTCCTTGATGACGAACGGCACCCCCGCCAGTGGACCGTCGGACCGGTGCTCGAGGGCCGGATCGAACATCGGCAGGGTCAGCGCGCCGAGGTCGGCATCGGCCTGCGTGATCGCCTTGCGCGCAATGGCTTCGACCTCCGTCGCCGTCACCTCACCGGCTCGGATCAGCTCACTCAGACCGACAGCGTCGAGCCTGGTGTACTCGTGCAGTTCCAGCGGTCCCACTCCTCAGGTCGCGACGACCTGTTCAGTCTGACCTGAAGGGCAGTGCGACGCGACCGAATTTCTGCCGCCGTCACGCGGTGATCGGCAGCAGTTCCTGTTCGCGGAAGGCTCGCGGTGAGACCCCGTACGTCTCCTTGAACAGCCGCGAGAAGTGCGACGAGTTGACGAGACCGTACCGGGCACAGATGGTTCCGATGCTGTCGCCGCGGAATCGAACGTCCTTGAGATCGCGGCGGCACTTCTCGAGCCTGCGGTGGCGGATCCACCCGGCCACCGTGTGTCCGTCCGCCTCGAACATCTTCTGCAGGTGCCGCGTCGACACGTGGTGGTGGGACGCCACCGTGACCGTGTCGAGCGTGGGGTCGTGCAGATGCGCGTCGATGAACGACCTCACACGTAGCAGCAGCGACGCGCCGGGAGCGGTGGCGTCGGCGGGTGCCTCCGATTGCACTGCGGCACTGAGCAGGTCGAGCACCGCGTCCTCGACGAGCGGGGTCGTCGGCATGGTGCCGGTGACGACGGAGTGGTGGAGGTTCGTCAGGAAGGGCGAGACGAGCGCGCCCATGCCTGTGCTGCCGTGGATGCGGCGTGCCGACACGGTGCCCAGTTCCCGCGAGGCGATGCGCAGCAGTTCTCGGGGAAACATCAGCACGAACATGCTGAACTCGCCGGCGAAGTGCAGGTCGTACGGCTTGCTGGTGTCGTAGACGGCGAAGTCGCCGGGCCCGAGTACGGCCTCTCGATCGTCCTGGACGATGACGCCGCTGCCCGACAGTTGCAGGCCCACCTTCACCAGGCCGGGGTCGGAGCGCTTGATCGACGTGCGGGTCCGGCGGACGTCGACCGCGTGTCCCCCGACCTCGCTGAGCTGCAACCCGCCGAGCGCGGTGGAGCGCAGGGTCCCGGTGAAACGCCCCGGTCCGTCCTCCGCCGTGGACACCACAGCGAGCGGGACGAAGGCCGTGGAGACGGCCTGACGCCAGTGCTCGAACTGCCCGTCGTCACGCGCGGGCCCACCACCGAGACGCACCTTCGATCACCTCACAGAGCGGAGCGGTTGTCGATCAGTCGACGTGCCTTACCGAGTGAGCGTTCGAGGTCGCCGGGAGCGACGACGTCGACCTTCACGCTCACGCCGATCCTATTCTTCACCAGCTTCTGCAGTTCACCCGCGGCCCTCGCGTGATCCGCGATCACGGCATCAGGACGCGATTCCACCCGCACGGTCAGCTCGTCCATCCGGCCCGGGCGGTCCAGGACACACTGGAACTGCGGGGCCAGCGCCGGCACCGCGAGGATCAGTTCCTCGATCTGAGTGGGGAACAGATTCACCCCGCGCAGGATGATCATGTCGTCGGTGCGCCCGGTGACCTTCTGCATCCGCCGCACCGACCGCGCCGTCCCCGGCAGCAGCCGCGTGAGGTCGCGGGTGCGGTACCGGATGATCGGCATCGCTTCCTTGGTCAGCGACGTGAAGACGAGTTCGCCCTCCTCACCGTCGGGCAGCACCTCCCGGGTGACCGGGTCGATGATTTCCGGGTAGAAGTGGTCTTCCCAGATGTGCAGGCCGTCCTTGGTCTCGACGCATTCCATCGCGACACCCGGGCCCATCACCTCGGACAGTCCGTAGATGTCGACGGCGTCCATGTTCAGCTGCTTCTCGAGTTCGGTGCGCATCTCCTCGGTCCACGGCTCCGCCCCGAACACACCGGTCCGCAGCGACGTCTTCGACGGATCGATGCCCTTCTTGATCATCGCGTCGACGATCGTGAGCATGTACGACGGCGTCACCATGATCGCGTCCGGTTCGAAGTCCTCGATCAGCTGGATCTGGCGGTCCGTCATGCCACCGGACATCGGGATCACCGTGCAGCCCAGCCGTTCCGCACCGTAGTGCGCGCCGAGCCCGCCGGTGAACAGGCCGTACCCGTACGCGACGTGCACCTTGTCCGTCGGTTTCACCCCGCCCGCCCGCAGGCTCCGGGCGACCAGGTCGGCCCAGTTGTTCAGGTCGCCCGTGGTGTACCCGACAACCGTCGGGCGCCCGGTGGTCCCGGACGACGCGTGGATGCGCGAGACCTTCTCCTGCGGCACCGCGAACATTTTGAACGGGTAGTTCGCCCGCAGGTCCACCTTCGCCGTGAACGGGAACTTCGCCAGATCGGACAGGTCCTTCAGGTCACTCGGGTGCACACCGGCGTCATCGAACGCCTTCCGGTAATGCGGAACGTTGTTGTACGCGTGGAGAAGTGACCACTGCAGGCGTTCGAGTTGCAGCGATGAGATCCGGTCGCGCGTGGCGAACTCGATGTCCTGCGAGGGGGTGGCGATACTGGTCATTCTAGTCTCCGGGGTATGCGGGCTGGGTATGGTCAGGCGTCGAAATCGACGGTCACGTTGTCGCTGACCGGGAAGGTCTGGCACGTCAGCACGAAGCCGGAGTCGACCTCGTAGTCCTCGAGCGCGTAGTTGCGGCGCATGTCCACGTCACCGCACGTGATCTTGGCGCGGCACGTTCCGCAGACGCCGCCCTTGCAGGCGAACGGAAGGTCCGAGCGGTACTTCTCCGCGGCGTCGAGGATCGATTCGTCCCGCGGCAACGTCGCGGTGGTCGAGCGGCCGTCGAGAACCAGGGTCACCTCGCTGCTCGGCCCGGTGACGCCGGGCTCGCGGTGGGTTTCCATGGGCGGGGGCACGTCGTCGACGAAGAACAGCTCGTGATGCACGCGGCTCTTGTCGATCTGCAAGTCGCCGAGCACCGTCTCGGCATCGGTGACCATGCCGTACGGGCCGCAGAGCCAGAAGTGGTCGATGTCGGCGAGCGGCACGATGGACGTGAAGAGGGCACGCAACCGGTCGGCGTCGAGGCGCCCGGTGAACAGTTCGACCTCGCGGGGTTCGCGGGACAGGACGTGCACCACGTCGAAGCGCGATCCGTACATATCCTTGAGGTCGGCGATCTCCTCGGCGAACATCACCGAACGGGTGCGCCGGTTGCCGTACAGGAGAACGACTTCGGCCTCAGGGTTGGCGAGCATCGATGCGGCGATCGACAGCATCGGCGTGATGCCCGACCCGGCGGCGATCAGTACGTGGCGACCACCGGCCGCGGGGTCGGCGACGAACGTTCCGCTCGGGCCCTGCACCTCGATCCGGTCGCCGGGGCGGACCTGGTTCACGAGCCACGTCGAGAACAGACCGTCGGACACCTCGCGCACACCGACCCGCGGCGCGGAACCGGCAGGCGCGCAGATGGAGTACGAGCGGCGGTGTTCGACGCCGTCGATCGTGCGTCGCAGCGTGAGCGACTGCCCGGGACCGAACGCGAACTCGTCGGCGAGCTCGGCCGGAACGTCGAACGTGACCGCGACCGCGTCGTCGCACAGGGATTCGACGTCGGCGACGGTGAGGGTGTGGAATGCCCTGTTGCGCAACGCCGCACCGGGTTTCGGGGAGACCGCTGTGGTCATGGTCAGATTTCCTTCACGTGATCGAAGGGCTCGAGGCAGTCGAGGCACCGGTAGAGGGCCTTGCACAGCGTCGCCCCGAATTCCGAGTCGAGCCTGGTGTTCGCCGAGTGGCAGTTGGGGCATGCCACGGCTCGCGGCTTGACGGTGAGCGTCAACGGCACCGGACCCGATGTGCGTCGCGGCGCGGGACCGGGTGTCGAGTAGCCGCTCTCGCGGAGCTTGCGCCTGCCGTCCTCGCTGATCCAGTCCGTGCTCCACGGCGGCGACAGGACGGTCCGGACCTCGACGCTGCCGAACCCGGCGTCCTGCAGGGTGTGCTCGATGTCGTCCCGCATGGTGGCCATCGCGGGGCAACCGGAATAGGTGGGGGTGATGGTCACGATCACCGACCCGTCGGCGTATTCCTCGACGTCCCGCAGCACACCGAGGTCGGCGAGCGTGAGCATCGGCATCTCGGGGTCGAGCACGGATTCGGCGAGGCGGCGGGCGTCGCTGCGCACTGCGGTGGTCATGTCACCACACTCCTTCGGGGTGCGCCCGGGCCACGCTCTGCATCTCGGCGAGCAGCAGTCCGAGAGCCTCGGTGTGCAGTCCCTGCCGGCCTGCCCTACCTCCGACGGTGCCGACGGTCCGGCCGGTCGGTGCGGTGAGCTCGGCGGCGTGCAGCACCTGCTCGAGCACGGAATCGAATTCCTCGCGCACGTCCCGCGGGTCGACGCCCACCCCCACCGCCGCGAGCGCGAGCTCCTCGGTGGTCGGGACGAACAGTTCCTCGACGTACGGCCACACGTGGGTTAGCGCCGCTTCCATCCTGGTCTTCGACTCCTCCGTGCCGCAGCCGAGCGTCACAACCCAGCGGGCCGCGTAGTCGCGGTGGTAGGTGAGTTCCTTGACGCCCTTCACCGCGACCGCCGCGAGGACCGGGTCCCGGGACGTACGGAGACGATCGAACAGCGCGAGGCGCCACGTCGAGAACACCAGCAGTCGCGTGATCGACTGAGCGAAGTCGCCGTTGTCGAGTTCGGCCAACCGGGTGTTGCGGAACCGATTCTCGTCCCGGAAGAACGCGAGCGCGTCCTCGGCGGGAATCGGGCTCGTGTCCGAGATGTGCGGCACGACCGACGCGTCCGCCGCGGCCGCACGGGCGAGCAGTAGTCGCGCCTGACCGAGCAGGTCGAGCCCGACGTTCGCGAGCGCCACCTCTTCCTCGAGTTCCGGTGCGCGCGTGCTCCACTCGGCGAGGCGCTGCGAGCTGATCAGGGCATCGTCACCGAGCATCAGGCAGTAGCCGGCGAGCGCGGAGAGGTCGACGTCCTCCGGAACCGTGGTGTCGACGCCGGCGAGGGGGTCGTCGAAGCTGGTGCCGAACGCCCACTGGCCGTGGCTGTCTTCGTCGACGAGGCCGTCGTAAGCATTGTCGTGGTCGGTCATCGTCAGCCTCACATGTGGGGAACGTTGTCGGGGATCTCGTAGAACGTGGGGTGCCGGTAGACCTTGTCGCCGCTGGGCGCGAAGAAGGGATCCTTCTCCGACGGGCTGGACGCCACGATCGAACTGGACCGCACCACCCAGATGCTCACGCCCTCGTTGCGGCGGGTGTAGACGTCCCGGGCGTGCCGAACGGCCATCTCGTCGTCGGCGGCGTGCAGGGATCCGACGTGGACGTGGTTGAGTCCGCGCTTGCCGCGCAGGAACACCTCGTACAGGGGCCAGTCCGCGCGCACTGCGTTGTCGTCCGTGCTCATCGTGCGTTCTCCTTGCTGCTCTCGCGGCGGGCGAAGGCCGTCGCGGCCTCCCGCACCCACGCCCCGTTCTCGTGTGCTGCCCGCCGGTTGGCGACGCGTTCGACGCTCGAGGCGCCGTTGCCCTTGATCACCTGCATGAACTCGCTCCAGTCGGGCTCTCCGAAGTCGTGAGCGCCGCGCTCGGCGTTCCACTTCAGGTCCGGATCCGGGAACGTCACGCCGAGCACCTCGGCCTGCGGGATGGACATGTCGACGAACCGCTGACGGAGTTCGTCATTGGTGTGCCGCTTGATGCGCCACTTCATGGACTGCTCGGAGTTGGGCGACTGATCGTCCGGCGGTCCGAACATCATCAGCGCCGGCCACCACCAGCGGTTCACCGACTCCTGCACCATCTCGCGCTGGGCGTCGGTGCCGCGCATCATCGTCATCAGCAGTTCGAAGCCCTGACGCTGGTGGAACGACTCCTCCTTGCACACCCGGATCATCGCCCGCGCGTACGGCCCGAAGGAGCTGCGGCACAACGGGACCTGGTTGCAGATCGCGGCGCCGTCGACGAGCCAGCCGATCACGCCGACGTCGGCGTAGGTAAGCGTCGGGTAGTTGAAGATCGAGGAGTACTTCTGCTTGCCTTCGATCAGCTTCTCGGTGAGGTCGGCCCGGTCGACTCCGAGCGTCTCGGCCGCCGAGTACAGGTACAGGCCGTGTCCGGCCTCGTCCTGGACCTTCGCCATGAGGATCGCCTTGCGACGCAGCGACGGCGCGCGGGTGAGCCAGTTGCCCTCCGGCTGCATGCCGATGATCTCCGAATGCGCGTGCTGCGCGATCTGCCGGATCAGCGTCTTGCGGTAGCCGTCGGGCATCCAGTCCCGCGGCTCGACCCTCCGGTCGGCTGCGATGGTGTCATCGAAGAGCGTTTGCAGCTCATCGGAAGCGTGTGACGTGGTCATATGTCCTACCTCTATTACCGAATGATCGGTTGGTATCAAGTATGCATGTCAGCTCCCGCCTACACAAGGGCGGGAGCCGAATTACGTCAGTGGCCCTCGAAGACAGGCGTGCGCTTCGCGAGGAACGCGTCGACCGCGCTGCGGTGGTCCTTCGACCGGCCGAGCTGCTCCGCGGCCTCGCGCTCCCGCTCGAGCGCCTCCGACAGCCCAGCCGACGCCGCCGAGACCAGAGCCTTGACCTGCGCATACGCGGCCGTGGGACCGTCGGCGAGCTTTCGCGCCAGCGCGACGGCCGCCTCCCCCAGTTCGGCGTCGGGGACCACCCGGTGGACCAGTCCCCAGTCCAGCGCCTGCGCCGCCGTGAACCGGTCGCCGAGCATCATCAGCCCGGTCGCCCGGCTCGGTCCGAGCGCCTGCACCAGGGTGTGGCTCAGCCCGGAGTCGCCGGCCAGCGCGATCCCCGTGAAGGCCGTGGCGAACTTCGCACCCTCCCCCGCGATCCGGATGTCGGCGGCCAGGGCGATGCCCAGCCCCGCCCCGACGCAGGCCCCACCGACCGCGACGACGACCGGGACGCGGACCCCGGCCAGCGCCCGGAGCAGCGGGTTGTAATGCTCGGCGACGGTATCCATCGCGTGCGCGGGGTCCGCCTCGAGCCCGGCGACGTGCTCGGCCAGGTCCTGGCCGACGCAGAAGTTCTTTCCCTCCGCCTGCAGCAGCAGGGCACGCACGCTGTCGTCGGCGGCGACCTTCTCCACCGCCGCCAGCAACTGTTCCTTCACCGCGCGGTCCAGGGCGTTGGACGCGCCTGCGCGGCGCAGGGTGATGGTGGCCAGTCCCGCGTCCACGGAAAGTCCGACCACGTCGTCAGTGCTCATGAGAATGTGCCTCCTGCTGGTTGTGGTGTGGGTGGCCCGTCAGGACCAGGTGAAGAATCCCTGGCCGGTCTTGCGGCCGAGTTCTCCGTTGGCGACCTTTTCGCGCAGCAGCGCGGGCGGTGCGAACCGGTCGCCGAGCGTCTTCGCGAGGTGCTCGGCGATCGCGAGCCGGACGTCCAGTCCGACGAGATCGGTGGACCGCAGCGGTCCCATCGGGTGCCGGTAGCCCAATTCCATGGCCCGGTCGATGGACTCGGCGTCGGCGACGCCTTCCTCGAGCATCCGGATCGCCTCGAGCCCGAGGCACACGCCGAGACGGCTCGTCGCGAAGCCCGGGGAATCGTTGACCAGCACCTCGGTCTTGCCGAGCAGGGCGACCCACTCACGCACCTTCTCGACCACACCGGCGTCGGTCGCGGGGGCGCGGACGATCTCGACGAGCGTCGACGCCGGAACCGGGTTGAAGAAGTGCATGCCGATCAGCCGGGCCGGATCGCTGAGGGCGCTGCCGAGTTCGGCGATGGAGATCGAACTGGTGTTGCTGGCGATCACCGTCGACGGGTCGACCGTCTTCTCGACGAGCGCGAGCACGGACAGCTTGAGGTCCACCAACTCCGGTACCGCCTCGACCACCAGATCCAGGGCCGGCGGAAACGCATCGGGGGCGGCCACCGTGGACACCCGTCCGAGAATCGTCGCGGGATCGACGTCGCCGAGCTTGCCGCGTTCGTGCGCGCGGTCGAGCCCGTCGGACACCCGCTTGCGGGCCGCCTCCCGGTCGCCGCTCTCGGCGATGGTGACAGTGGATCCGAGGGTGGCGAAGACCTGCGCGATGCCCGCGCCCATCCGGCCGCCGCCGACCACGCCGACATTCTTCGGTGCTGTGCTCGTCATCGCATACCGCCCGAGAAGCCCCCGGCTTCGGCCATGAGAAGGAAAGGGCGTGGTGCGTGGGGATACGGGTGCATGTCAGTGCCTCTCGTCAGGGTGTCGGTGTGGAGGAAGTCGTGCGCTACAGCTTCCGGCTGCGCCCCGGCGCACAGGCCGAGCGTGCGCTCCTCGATGAGTGGGGCCGCTGCCGTTGGTTGTGGAACGAAGCCGTCCACCAGTTCGAGTCCGGACGCAAGCCGACGTTCGCCAAGCTGTCGAAGCTGCTGACCGCGACGCGTCGGGATCACTCTTGGCTGCGGGAGGGGTCGCAGGTGGCCCAGCAGCAAATGCTCCGCCAGTTCGCCCAGACGCTGGATCACTCGTTCACCGTGAAAGGCCGTGGCCGCCCACGTGCCAAGAAGCGCAAGGACTCGCTGCCGTCGCTGGAGTACACCACCCGCGGATTCGGCATTAAAGACGGACGGCTGCATCTGCCGAAGGGCGTAACGATTCCGGTGGTGTGGTCCCGCGACCTGCCGTCCGAGCCCACCAGCGTTCGGGTGTACCAGGATTCGCTGGGGCACTGGTACGCCTCCCTCGTCGTGCGTCGCGAGATCGAGGCGTCCCCGAAAGTCGAAGGGTCCATCGGGATCGACTGGGGCGTGTCCACCACGGCCACTACCACTGATCCGGCCTACGACCTGCCGCACACCGGGCACCGACGCCGCTCTGCGGTCGAGCAGGCGAAGGCGCAGCGGAAGATGGCACGCCGCCGTAAGCCGCGCGGGCAGGCACAGACGAAGGGGTACCAGCGCGCCAAGCGTGAGGCGGCGAAGGTCGCCAAGAAGGCGCAGCGGCAAAACGTCCACACCGGCAGAGTGTGGGCGCGGCGCGTCGTCGCCGGCCACCAGACCATCGCTGTTGAAGACTTCCGGCCGAGGTTCCTCGCCGGGTCCACCATGGCACGCAAGGCAGCTGACGCTGCCGTGTCGACCATCAAGCGGACGCTGATCGAGTATGCCGAGCGGGCAGGCCGGAAGGTGGTGTTGGTGCAGCCCGCCTACACGACGATGACGTGCAGCGGATGCTTTGCGAGAACCAAGCGGCTGCCGCTGAACGAACGCACTTTCGCCTGCCCCGCCTGTGGACTGATCGAGGACCGGGACCGCAACGCCGCCAAGACGATCTTGGCTGTGGCAGAACGGGGCCACACTTCCGTTGAGGGTGTCAGACATTCGGAGCCTCCTCCCAAGGTGGTTTCGGGTGCCGCCTGAGGTTGAAATCCCCCGGCTTCAGCCGTGGAGAACCGTTAACTTCTCTTCTCCAGAAACGCAGTCATACGATCGTGTTTGTCGCGGCTCTCGAACAGCACCGCCTGGGCGATGTCGTCGGCGAACGGGTGCGAGCCGGGTGCGTCGACGATCATCTTCGTCAGCTTGAGCGCCAGCGGCGCCGACCGGGTGATGCGGTCGATGACCTTGTGCGCTGCGTCGATGTGCTCGCCGGGTGCGACGACGCTCATCACGAGTCCGCTGCGCAGCGCGTCCTGAGCGTCGAGGTTGCGGCCGCCGAGGAGGACCTGCTTGGCGACGGACTTGCCCACCAATTCGGGCAGCCGGTAGCTGGCCCCGGCGGCGGCCATGATGCCCAGCCCCGGCTCCGGGTTCCCGAAGACGGCGGTCTCGGTGGCGATGCGGATGTCGCAGGCGTAGGACAGTTCGGCGCCGCCGCCGAGCGCGTACCCGCTCACCGCGGCGACGGTGGGCAGCGGCAGCTTCGCGATGCGGTCGAAGAGAGTGCGGTTGATGCCGGCGAACGCCTCGTCGCGGCCGCGCTCGCGCAGTTCGGCGATGTCGGCGCCGCCGGCGAAGTGGTCGCCCTCGCCGGTCAGCAGCATCGGCTTGGGTGTCGCCTCCAACGCGGCGCACACCTGGTGCAGTTCGCCGATCATCTCCGCGTTGATCGCGTTGCGCTGTGCGGGACGGTGCAGTGTGACCACCATCCGGTCGTCGCGGTCCTCGATCTTCAGTGTGTTCACGGCGCCTCGATCAGCATCGCGACGCCCTGGCCGACGCCCACGCACAGCGTGGCCAGCCCACGGCGGGCGCCTTCGCGTTCCATCCGGCCGAGCAGCGTCAGCAGGATCCGCGCACCCGAGCAGCCCAGCGGGTGGCCGAGTGCGATGGCGCCCCCGTCCGCGTTGACGATCGACTCGTCGAGCTTCAGCTGCCGGATCACCCCGAGCGACTGCGCCGCGAAGGCCTCGTTGAGTTCGGCGGCGCCGAGGTCGGAGATCGACCAGTTGGCGCGGGCGAGCGCCTTCCGGGTGGCCGGGACCGGGCCCAGACCCATGACGTTGGGGGCGATGCCCGCGCTGGCGCTGGTGACGATGCGGCCGCGGACGGTCAGGCCGTACTTCTCCACCGCCGCCTCGCTCGCGACGACCAAGGCCGCGGCGCCGTCCGAGAGGGAGGACGACGAGCCGGCGGTCACGATGCCGTCCTTGCGGAACACCGGCTTCAGCTTGCCGAGCTTCTCCAGAGTGGTTCCCCGTCGCGGGGTCTCGTCGGCGGTGAGTTCACCGTCGCGCACCGGCACGGGAACGATCTCGCGCTCGAACCGGCCGGCGTCCACCGCCGCGATCGCCCGTTCCTGGCTGCGCAGCGCGAAGGCGTCGCTCTCGGCGCGGGTGATGCCCTCGAGCGCGGCGACCTCCTCGGCCGTCTCGCCCATCGACAACGTCACCTTGCGGACGTCCGGTCCGGCGCCGGCCGGAATGTCGCGGTCGGCGGCGGCGAACCGCGGGTTCGTGAAGCGCCAGCCGAGCGAGGTGTCGGCGACCTCGCCGGGGCGTGCCCACGGGGTGCCGGGCTTGGCCATCACCCAGGGTGCGCGGGTCATCGACTCGACGCCGCCGGCGATCACGATGTCGGCCTCACCGCTGCGGATGGTGTGCGCGGCGGACGCGACGGCGGTCAGACCGCTCGCGCACAGGCGGTTCACCGTGTAGCCGGGGACGCTGTCGGGCAGGCCCGCGAGCAGCACGGCCATGCGGGCGACGTCGCGGTTGTCCTCGCCCGCCTGGTTGGCGGCGCCGAGGATCACCTCGTCGACGGCGTCGCCGGGGATTCCGGCCCGGCGGGCTGCCTCGGCCACGACGAGGCCGGCAAGGTCGTCGGGGCGCACTCCTGCGAGCGCTCCGCCGTATCGACCCTGCGGGGTACGGGCTCCGTCCACCAGAAACACTTCGGCCACAGTCTTCTCCTTCACGGGGGTGCCGTCTATTAATAACCGAATCTTCGGTCGGTACGCAAGAGGAGGTGGCACACAAGAAATTGCCATCCTCCCTTGACAACCAGCGGCGGAAGCGACGATTCTGTTAACCGACCGAACGTACGGTGAAATGGAGTTGTCGTGAGCAAGTTACTGGAAAGCTACGCCGCCGGACGCTGGTACACCGCGCCGGACGAGGGAACCCCGCTGCTGAGCGCGGTCGACGGCTCCGAGGTGGCGCGCATCTCCGCGACCGGTCTCGACCTCGGCGCGATGGTGACCTACGCCCGCGAGGTGGGCGGACCGGCGCTCGCGAAGCTGACCTTCCACGAGCGCGCCGCCGCCCTCAAGGCGCTCGCCCTCACCCTCATGGCCGGCAAGGACGAGTTCTACGCCCTCTCCACCTCGACCGGCGCCACCAAGCGCGACTCCGGTGTCGACATCGACGGCGGCTTCGGCACCCTCCTCAGCTACGCCAGCAAGGCCAGGCGGGAACTGCCCAACGACACCGTCTACCTCGACGGCGCCTTCGAGCAGCTGGGCAAGAAGGGCACATTCCTCGGCCAGCACGTCTACACCTCGCGTCGCGGCGTGGCCGTCCAGATCAACGCGTTCAACTTCCCGGTGTGGGGCTTCCTCGAGAAGCTCGCCCCCGCGTTCATCGCCGGCGTCCCATCGATCGTGAAGCCCGCGAGCCAGTCGGCCTACCTCACCGAGCTCGTGTTCCGTCGCATCATCGAGTCCGGGCTGCTGCCCGAGGGTTCGGTCCAGCTGCTGTCGGGGAGCGCCCGCGGGCTGCTCGACCACCTCGGCGGGCAGGACTCCGTGGCGTTCACCGGATCCGCCGACACCGCGGCCACCCTGCGGGCGCATCCGAACGTCGTCGGTGAGGGCGTCCACTTCAACGCCGAGGCCGATTCGCTGAACGCGTCGATCCTCGGCTCCGACGTCGAGGTCGGCAGCGAGGAATTCGACCTCTACGTCAAGCAGCTCGTCACCGAGATGACGGTGAAGGCCGGCCAGAAGTGCACCGCCATCCGGCGCGCATTCGTGCCGTCCGCGTTGATGGACGACGTCATCGCCGCGGCCGAGGCCCGGCTGTCGCGTGTCGTGGTCGGCGCCCCCGACGCCGACGGCGTCACGATGGGTGCGCTCGCCAGCATCGAACAGCGCGACGAGGTACTGAAATCGCTTCGCGGCCTGACCAAGTCGGCGCAGATCGTCGTGGGCGACCCGGAGAACTTCGAGGTCGTCGGCGCGGACAAGGCGACCGGGGCGTTCCTGCCGCCGATCCTGCTGCGCTCCGACGACAAGGACGCCACCGAACCCCACGACATCGAGGCCTTCGGTCCCGTCAGCACCGTCATCGGATACGACAGCACCAAAGAGGTCATCGAACTCGCCGCCCGCGGCAAGGGCAGCCTCGTCGCCTCCCTCGTCACCCGCGATTCCGCACTCGCCCGCGACATCGTGCTGGGCCTCGCCCCGTTCCACGGCCGCGTCCTCGTCCTCAACCGCGACGACGCGAAGGAATCCACCGGCCACGGCTCACCCCTGCCCGTCCTCGTGCACGGCGGTCCCGGACGCGCAGGCGGCGGTGAGGAACTCGGCGGCATCCGCGGCATCCTGCACCACATGCAGCGCACCGCGGTCCAGGCCACCCCCGACATCCTGACCGCGGTCGGAAACAAGTGGGTCACCGGTTCACAGCGCAACGACGACGGCATCCACCCGTTCCGGAAGAACCTCGCGCAGTTGCGAATCGGCGACACCATCGTTGGCGGCCCCCGCCAGGTCACCCTCGCCGACATCGACCACTTCGCCGAATTCACCGGCGACACGTTCTACGCCCACACCGACCCCGAGGCCGCGGCCGCCAACCCGCTGTTCGGCGGCATCGTCGCCCACGGATATCTCGTCGTCTCCCTCGCCGCCGGCCTGTTCGTCGAACCGAATCCCGGTCCCGTCCTCGCCAACTTCGGCGTCGACAACCTCCGGTTCCTCACCCCCGTCAAGGCCGACGACAGCCTCACCGTCACCCTGACCGCGAAGCTCATCACCCCGCGCAGCAGCGCCGACTACGGTGAAGTGCGTTGGGATGCAGTCGTCGTCAACCAGGACGGCGATCCCGTCGCAACGTACGACGTTCTCACCCTCGTCGCCAAAGGAGAAAACGCATGACCTTCAAGGTCGCCGTCTGCTACGGCCACCCCGATGACCCCGAGGCGTTCGACGCCTACTACCGCGACACCCACGTGCCGCTGGCCCGCAAGGTCCCCGGCCTGTCCGACTTCACCTGGGGCAAGTGCAGCGCCCTCGACGGCGGGAAGCCGCCGTACTACGCGGTGGCGAGCCTCGTCTTCCCCGACGCCGACACCATGAAGTCCGGGTTGCAGTCCGAGGAGATGAAGCAGGCGGGCAAGGACGTCCGCAACTTCGCCACCGGCGGCGTCACCATGTACGTCCAAGAAGAAGAATCCGTCTACAACCAGTAGGAGAACCATGACTGTCGACGCATCCGCGGAATGCCGTATCGCGCGGAAGATGTTCGAGGCCGACAACGCGTCCCAGGCGCTCGGCATCGAGATCCTCGAACTCAGCCCCGGCCACGCGGTCGCGTCGATGGTCGTGAGTGAGACCATGGTCAACGGCCACGGCATCACCCACGGCGGTTTCGTCTTCGCCCTCGCCGACACCGCATTCGCGATGGCGTGCAACGGCTACGACTCTCCCGCCGTCGCCGCCCGCGCCGACATCCGGTTCCTCACCTCCACCCGCCTCGGCGACACCCTCGTCGCCGAGGCCGTGGAGCGGGCACGCTACGGGCGCAACGGCATCTACGACGTCACCGTCCGGCGCGGCGACGACGTCATCGCCGAGTTCCGCGGCGACAGTCGTGCGCAGCCGCGCCCGTGAGTACTTGTTAACCGCGGGACGTTAATAAGTACTCACGGGCGCGAAGCGCCCAACGGGGCCGCGTGCTTTCCGCGCTCGGACGCGGCGTCGCGCGCTGCCCGCTCGGTGGCGGCCGCCTCGATGGCGATCGCGTGATCCACCGCGTGCGGCGCGATTCCCAGGTTGTCCAGCGTGTCCCACAGAGTCGACAGGGCGGTCTTCGGGTCGAGGTAGTACTCCGACTCGCGGACCCGCCAGAACGTCCAGCCGCACCGTTTGAGTTCCTGCTCGCGTTCGAGGTCCGCGATCCGCTGTTCCGGGGTGGTCGAGAACGCGTCGCCGTCGCATTCGACAGCGAGTCTCACGGTGCCGCCGGTGACGACGAGGTCGATGCGCCGATTGTTCACCTCGACTTGGGAATTGACGTGATAGCCGCGTTCGGCGATGTCGGTGAACACCCGCTGCTCGAGTAGATTGTCGAACGGGGGGATCCGGACGTCGCGGTCGACGTCCTGCGGCATGGGGTCGGCCGGTGCCGGCGACGTCGACATCATGTAGCTGAGCAGGGAGTTGCGCAGGTCGGCCCGCTTCAGTTCGTCGACGGTCACGGAGTGGAACAGCCACAGCTGGTCCTGCGCGCGTGTCGCCGCGACGTTGAACCGCCGCTTGTACTGGTTCGCCGTCAACGGTGCGAAGTTCTGCTCGGGTCCCACGACCATCGACAGGAAGACGACGCTTCGTTCGTCGCCCTGGAAGTCGGGCGGCGTCCCGACCCGCAGTCGCCGCTGCTCCCACTGTTCGATGCCGATGCGCTTGACGAGTTCGGTCCGGATGGCGTCGACCTGGGACTGCCCCTGCAGCACGACGATTCCGAACGTCTTGCCGTCATAACGGGGGTCGACGAGGCATTCGATGAGCTGGTCGACGAGGGCGGCGGCCTCGATGTGGTTGGTCAGCGACGCGTCCTTGCCTGACACGGTGGCGTCGGATACGTACGTATGTTTCAGCGGCGGAAGCCGGTCCGCGCCGAACTGCCGCACCGGGACGAGAGGCAGTTCGCCGTAGAACTGGGTGCTCGACCAGTTGATGATCTCGGGCATCGAGCGGAAGTGCTCGCGGAGCCGGACCACCTGCCCGAAGCTGGTCCGAAGGATCGAGAACAGGCTCGACCGCGGCGTGAGCGTGGCCTGGACGTACTCCGGAAGGTCCGGTAGGTAGGCGTCCAGCCGGGTGAACACGTCGTCGAGGGTGCCGGTGGTGGGGATGTCGGCGGGTGCGCACTGCTTGTCGTCGCCGACGACGATCACCCGCGGCGCCAGCCACAGCAGGAACAGGTTGGTGATGTCGGCCTGGCTCGCCTCGTCGACGATGACGACGTCGAAGCTGCCCGGCACGGGCGGGATGGACGCGAGGACCTGCTGCAGCGGCATCACCCACGCGGGCACGGCGCCCTGCGCCTCACCCATCGCGGATCGTGCTGCGCTGCGGTACTTCTCGGCGTACTTCCCGGCACCTGCACCGATGCTCGAGATGTGCTCGCGATACGTCTGCAGCGCCCGGACCTGATCCGCCGTCAGATGCTCGAGGCAGTCACGCCAGGCGGTCGACGCCGCGAGCCGTGCCGTCAGGTGTGCGAGATCCGCGTCGACGGCGTTGAGTTCGGCTTCCAGTTCCTGCTCACGACCGGCACGGTGCTGCTCGGTGACCCATTGACGGGCGCGGCGCCACGCCCAGGCCTCCGACATCTGCCAGCTCATCTCGTCCCACTCGGTGAGCGCCGCCGTCCTGCGCACCAATTCGTACAGCGCCGGCGCGACGGGTGAAAGTTTGTCGGACAGTTCGTCGAACAGCCGCTGATCCTGCTGCTCGACGCGGGCGGTTGCGTAGCGGGCGAGGGCGTCGGAGAGGGCCGCGTTGTCGGCCTGATCGAGCGCCGCCACCAGAGCGGTGCCTTCCGGTGACGGTCCCGCGTCGACCTCGGTGGAGACGGCCGAGACGATGGCGTCGAGTTCCGCACGGGCACTGTCCACGTCGGCGCGGGTGGTGATCGCTTCTGCGGCCCCGGCCACCGCGACGGCGTCCGCGAGCGTGCGGATCCGCGGCGCATTCGGGGACAGCGCGAACAGCTCGCGGGCCAGCGCGTCGCGGGCGCCGAGCAGGGCACGCACGCGGGCCACCCGGCCGACGATCATGTTGAGGCTGTCGACCTGGACGGCACGGGAACCGTTCATGTCCACCGGAATCCGAAGATCCGCCAGCAGGGTGGCGGCGGTCTGCGCGGCGTCGTGGGCGCGCAGGTGCTCGGTCACGAGCCGCACCGTGGCGGCGGTCGTGGCGGGTGCGCCGTCGACGGTGGCGTCGAGGCCGAGTTCTTCGACGGCCTTCTGCTCGTCGCTGCGACGGAAGCGCGCCTTCCACTCGACGGCGCCGGATTCCATCGCGACGGCGAGCGCACCGACCGCCTGCAGGGCGGGTCGGGTCATGACGGCGCACTGGATGTCGTGCGCGCCGATGTAGCGGTCGGCGGCAGCGGCCGCCTCGACGATCGCGGGCAGGGCGTCCAGACGACCCCACAGGTGCGTCGCCCGGCCGGCGAGGACCGTGTCGGCGAGGCTCTGGAACTGGCCGTCGAGGTCGAGGACGTCGTGGGCGCGCGCCTGCAGTTCCTTGCAGTGCCGGCGAACGGTGTACGCGGTCTCGGGGTCGACACCCCCGAGGACCTCGAGCAGATGCGCCGACTGCGGGGTGTCGATGGGGACGCTGGTCGATGCCCGCGAGCAGAGCCGTTCGAGTTCGGCCCGGTTGGGCAGCAGCGAGTCGAGCGCGGGAAGCGTCTGGCGGGACCGCTGCGCACGTTCGGGGGACGCCGTCACAGACAGCCGTCGCAGCGTCTCGACCTCGGTGCCCGTGAGGGGCGGCTGCTCGCTCAGCAGCGGACCGGGAAGCCACTCGAAGGCGTCCTGCAGGCCCATGACCTTGCGGACGATGGTGGCGGCGGTGCCCTCGTAGCCGTCCGCGACAGCGGCGTGGAGGTAGGTCTCGGACTCGCGCAGCGCCTTCACCTGCTCGAGCACGACGGCCCGCTTCTCCACCGCCTCGTCCCGCTGGGCACGCAGATCGGCGATCTTCTGGCCCTCACTGTGCGGGTTGAACGACGACTTCCGCTCGGCGATCGTCGCGACGCTGCGGGTGAGCTCGTCCGAGCCGCCGCGGGAGAGGTCGGTGATGGAGACGCACAGTTCCTGCATCTCGGGCGGGAGCTTGTCCCTCAGCACCCGGAGCGCCTGCGCCTTCTCGCTCGTGACGAGCACCCGCTGGCCGCGTGCGAGCAGCGCCGACACCAGGTTGGCGATCGTGTGGGTCTTGCCCGTGCCGGGTGGGCCCTCGACCACCACTCCGCTGTCGCCGCCGAGCCGCTCGATGATCTGCGACTGCTCGGCGTTGGCCGGGAGCGGGAAGAGCGGGTCCTCGGCGAGCGTCGACGAGGTGGCGGCGCCGGTGCGCTCGAGCCACGACAGCCGGTCTGCCGGTTCGATCGCCTCGACCAGCTGCGCGAGCCCGAGCGGAACCGTCGCGCCGTCGCGCTCGAGGTGGGAGATCATCTGCTCGTAATACTCGACCAGGGCGAACGCACTGCGCTTCCGCAGGACCAGGGCCGGCGACAGCGTGAGGGTGCCGTCGACGTCGGCGTCGGGCGGCCGGACGCCGTCCCGCATCGTGACAGGCGTCATCAGCGACTTCGGCGCCCACTCCGCGAGCAGTGCGCGAACGCCGTCGCTCAGCGGCGACGCGGCGGTGTCCTGCAGTTGCTTCTGCAGCGGCATCGCGTGCGCGCTGTCGTAGACGTCCATTCCGGTGAACAGCTGGGAGTCTTCGAGCCGGGGCTGGGAGCCCCCGATCAGCCGCACCAGCAGGTCGCCGGTCCGGGGGTCGCGGTGGATGCTGGCGGACTGGGTGACGAGGTGGGTCTGGACGCCGTCGTCCGGACCGGCGCCTGCCAGGGTCAGCAGACCGGACGCGAGAACGAGTTCGATCGACTCGGGGCGGGCGTTCAGCTCCTGCAACATCCGCTGCAGCCGCTGGTACAGATCGGCGTGCGGGCGACGCTCCCGGTCTGCCTTCGCCCACGCCTGCCAGCGCGGCACGTAGGCGTCGAACGCCTGCCGGACGTCGTACGCGCGGCGCACGTCGTATTCCTCGTCGGAGTCCTCGGCGTAGGCGTCGGACGCGTTCAGTTCGAGGTCGGAACGCGAGCTGTCGGAGCGGGCCGACGCGTCCACCCAGCCGGCCAGGACCGTGGGCAGTTCCGGCGGATCCTCGACGCCGATGAGGGGCACGCGCAGGACGATGTCACCCTGCGCGGCGTCGGAATCGAGTTGGATCGTGCGGCCGTCCTGATGCAGCCATTCGACCTGTTCGTGCTGGTCGACGCGGAGAACCGGCTTCGTGCGAGCCCTGACGATCTCACGCAGGAACTGCAGCAGGCGCTGGACGCGGCCTGCGAGCTCGGCGTCGTTTTCGGGACTCGACAATGTAAACCTCTGCGAATTCTCGGTGATGACGTGCGCTTGCCCCCGCCGTGCACACTATCGGGTCGAGGGGGTGAAGTTCGAGGCGTCGTCCCCTGGCAGGGGGACTGGACGGTCGCTCGGGGTGCCTTTCGGACCTCTATTCGTACCGACCGGTCTCTACTATTCATCCATGATCGGTTCGACGCATCACGACGCTCGCCGCGGTGATCGCGACCGTCGCACCGACGACGCTGGGGGTGGCTCCGTGTCGGCTGCAGCTCCGGTGCCGGGGGCCCGGGTCACGGCCCCGTCCGACGGGTTCGCGCTCGACGGGGTTCGACCTCTTCCAGGCGCTGGCGATCAACCGGTTCACCGGACAGCTGGACTTCGGGCCGATGGACGCCTTGTTCGCCGCGGCGCAGGTGCTGCGCGATTTCGTCGACGCCGCGGGCGCCGAGGTGCATGCACGTGATCCGCGAACCCTGATCACCGCGGGATTGACCGGTGGTGGCCAGTGCGGAACCCCGGGCGACGAGTACCAGTTCGTTTCGGCGTCACCGTATGTCGGCGTCGTGCAGTACCACGACTACGGCGCCGACGGCGTTCCGCTGCCCGGCGATCAGTGGAACGGGCTCGCCCGGGGTCTCGAACAGGCTGCGGCACTGGGCAAACCGCTCCTGGTCGGTGAGATCGGCGAACTCGCCGGACCGGTGCCACCCTGACGGACCGGGCGACGCACATCGCCGCCGAGATCCGGGGGCCGCGGGACGCAGGCGCGGCGGGGGCGCTCCTGTGGGCGTTCGTGCCCGACCCCCGGCCGACCGAGTGCACGTACGACTCGGTCCCACCGACCCCCTGTGGGACGTGGTGGAGCAATTCGGAAGCTGGGGGCCGGGCACCGCTCCCGACGACATGTAGACGCGGATCGTCAAGCCCAGGAGACGGATTCCTCCGGGTCGAGCCTGGGCAGCCGGTCGAACCAGGGGTTCTCGCCCGGGTGGCCGATGTTGACCACGAGGGTCGAATGCCACTGTCCGTCGGGGAAGAACTCCTTGTCGATCCCGTCGGCGTCGAAGCCGGCCATCGGTCCGGCCGCCAGACCCAGCGACCGCACGGCGAGGATGAAGTAGCCGGCCTGGAGGGCGGCGTTGAAGTCCCCGGTCTTCTTGCGCATCGGTTCGTTCGCCTCGAACACGTCGCGGAGTTCCGGACGGAACGGCAGCAGTGCTGGGATGTGGTCGTGGAAACGTGGGTCGACCGCGAGGACGGCGACGGCAGGCGCCGATGCGGTCTTCGCCTTGTTTCCCTCGTTCATGTGCTCGACCAGACGGGCGCGGCCCTCGTCGGTGCGCACGAACAGGACCCGAAGCGGCTGCGTGTTGGCCGCCGTGGGCGCCCAGCGCGCGAGCTCCCAGATCTGCGCGAGCTTTTCGTCGCTCACCGGCGTCGGAGCGAAGCTGTTGGCGGTGCGCGCCTCCGTGTAGAGCAGCGCCCGTGCCGCCTCGTCGAGCCCTCTACCTGTATCGATTGCGTGGCTCATCGACTCCCTTTCTGCTTGTTACTTCTAAAATACTAGTTGCAGGGCCGATGCTAGCACCATTGCTAGGGTGGAGGGGTGGCTGACGAAGGCGAAGTGACGCACGAACCCCGTGCCTGCGACGCGGCACTCGCACGCGCCTTCACGTTTCTCGGCAAGCGCTGGAACGGCGTGATCCTGGGCGTGCTGATGGAGGGACCGTCCACGTTCTCCGAGCTACGCCGCGGAGTGGGCGGTATCAGCGATTCGGTGCTGTCCGACCGGCTCGCCGAACTGGCCTCGGCCGGACTCGTCCTGCGCTCGGTGGAGGAGGGCCCACCGGTCTCGGTCGCGTACGAGCTCACCCCGGCGGGCCGGGCGCTGTTGCCGTCCCTGAACGCCCTGACGGCCTGGGCGCGCGAAAACCTGCTGGCCTAGCCAGATTCAGGCGACGAGGACGCGGACGGTCAGCGTCCGCCGCGCCGCAGGGTCACGCGATAGGTGTAGTGCTCGGGCAGGAAGTAGCTGACCGCCAGCTCGACGGTCCGCCCCTCCGAATCGGAATACAGGCGGTCCACCCGCAGCATCGAATGACCCTCGGGGCAGCCGAGTTCCCGGGCCACGTCACCGGGGGCGGGCGCGACGGTGATCGATTGCGCCGCCTCGACGATGGGGCTCCGCAGGTGCGGCTCCAGCAGACCGATGATCGTGTACGAACTGACGGCGCCCGCGGACATCTCGGGTGCGTCGACGACGAGGCGGGCGATCTCGTCGGGAAGGTACACGGTGGTCAGCACGAACGGTGTGTCGTCGTGGCGACGCCGGAACACGACCGTGTGGACGAGGTCGGTGTCGAGGCGGAGCCTGCTCGCGGCCTCGATGTCGACCCGGCGGCGCAGGGGTGAGACCACCTCCATGGTGGTGTCGGTGGACAGATTCATCAGATCCTCGATCGACCCCAGCTGACGCAGGTATCGGCCGTCGGATTCCGCTGCGAACGTCCCGCGTCCCGGGACCCGGTAGACGATGCCCTCGGCTACCAGGTCCTGGAATGCGCGTCGTACGGTCTGCCGGCTCACGCCGTGCTGTTCCGCGAGCTCGAATTCGGTGGGGAGCTTGAGGCCGCCGCGGTACTTGCCCGCGGCTATGTGCTCACGGAGCTGCTTCGACACCAGCTGGTACGCCGGCTCCGTCTCTCGTTCTCGTTCCCTACCGTTCATCGGGCACCGATCCTACGTGCAGGTTGCCGGACTACAGACCGCCCCGCGACACGAGTTGCGAGACGATGACGTTGCGCTGGATCTCGTTGGTGCCCTCGCCGACGATCATCAGCGGGGCGTCCCGGAAGTACCGTTCGACGTCGTACTCGGTGGAATAGCCGTAGCCGCCGTGGATCCGCACCGCGTTCAGGGCGATGTCCATGGCGACCTCGGAGGCGTACAGCTTGGCCATGCCGGCCTCCATGTCGCACCGGTCGCCGCTGTCGTACTGCTCGGCCGCGTGCCAGGTCAGCTGCCGCGCCGCGGTCAGCTTGGTCGCCATGTCGGCCAGGTAGTTGCCGATCGACTGGTGCTTCCAGATCGGCTTGCCGAAGCTCTCCCGCTGCTGCGCGTAGGCGAGGGAATCCTCGAGCGCCGCCGTGGCCACACCCAGCGCCCGGCAGGCGACCTGGATGCGCCCGGTCTCGAGGCCCTTCATCATCTGACCGAAACCCTTGCCCGGGTTGCCGCCGAGGATCGCCGAGGCCGGGACGCGGTAGTTGTCGAACGACAGCTCACACGTCTCGACGCCCTTGTAGCCGAGCTTGGGCAGATCCCGCGACACCGTCAGGCCGGGACCGTGTTCGACCAGGACGATCGAGATGCCCTTGTGCTTGGGGGTCGCGCTCGGATCGGTCTTGCACAGCAGCGCGATCAGGCCGGACCGGCGGGCGTTGGAGATCCACGTCTTCGAGCCGGTGATCACCAGGTCGTCGCCGTCGGTCTTGGCGTTGGTCGACATGGCCTGCAGATCCGACCCGCCACCGGGCTCGGTCAGCGCCATGGTGGCCCGGATCTCGCCGGTCGCCATCTTCGGCAGGTACTGCTGCTTCTGCTCCTCGGTGCCGTACAGCGACAGCAGCTTCGCGACGACGGTGTGCCCGCCCATCGCCCCGGCCAGGCTCATCCACCCACGGGCCAGTTCCTGGGTGACCTGTGCGTAGCAGGGCATCGACACCGGCGATCCGCCGTACTCCTCCGGGACCGCCAGACCGTAGATCCCGATCTGCTTCATCTGCTCGATCCACTTCTCGGGGTACTCGTTGGCGTGTTCCACCGCCTGCACCGTCGGCTTCACGTCGCGGTCGATGAAGGCGCGCACCGTCTCGACCAGGTACGCCTCTTCCTCGTTCAGCTTGCCCATGAATCCACCTCACGCTTTCCACAACATTTGTACGGCCATAATCCGACAATGTCTGCCTAAAGTCAACGATCGGTCTTGACATGACGGCTGCACCGCTGCCAGCATCAGCAGCGCAGCCCTACCGGGCTGGCCGTACATATCAGCCCGACCCGGGCTCCCGGACCCTAGGAATGAAGCATCGTGCAGAACCTCACCCGCAGGCGCGCCGTTCTGGTAGCCCCCGGATCCGACGAGCGCAAGGCCGTCAAGGCGCTCCGGTCGACTGCCGACGAGGTGGTCCTCGACCTCGAGGACGCCGTCGCCGCGGCCAGGAAGGCCGACGCCCGCGACCTCGTGCGCCGGCTCGTGCGCGAGTCCGACGGCTCCCGGGCCGTCTCGGTCCGCATCAATGCGCTGACCACACCGTGGGCCGAGGACGACCTCGCCCTGTGCGCTTCCCTCGGCGACGCGCTCACGAGCATCGTGGTTCCCAAGACTGAGACAGCGCAGGATCTCGCTCGCGCCGATCAAGCGCTCGCCGGCACGGACATCGGGTTGCAAGCTCTCGTCGAGACTCCGGTCGGGGTCCAGAACATCGGCGACATCACCCGCGCCGTCGCCCGGCTCGAGTCCGTCGTCATCGGCTACGCCGACCTCGGGGCTGCCCTCGGCCGGTTCCGCTCCGCCCTCCCCGAGCACTGGCTCGCGATCCAGGACGGCGTCCTCGTCGCCGCCCGCGCCGCCGGCATCCAGGCGATCGACGGCCCGTTCCTCGGTATCGCCGACGACGACGCCTTCCGTCACTCGGCCGCCTGGACCAGCGCGCTCGGGTTCGACGGGAAATGGGTCATCCATCCCGCACAGGTCGAGTCGGCCGCTTCGGCCTTCACCCCCACCGACACCGCAGTCGAGGACGCGCGCCGCGTGATCGACGCACTCGCCGCCGCCGAGGCCGCGGGCAGCGGGGCGGCGCAACTCGACGGGCAGATGCTCGACGAGGCCGTCGCGGTGGCCGCACGACGCGTCCTCGCCCAGGTAGGTGCACAGTGACGATCACGCAGACGTACGTCGGTGGACCGTACTTCGACGAACTCGAGGTGGGGCAGGTGTTCGACACCGCCCCCGCCGTCACCCTGACCAGCGGCCTCGCCGCCGCCCATCAAGCCATCCTCGGCGACCGCCTGCGGCTGCCCCTCGACGCGCACCTGTCCCGGGCCGTCACCGGATCCGGCGACGCCGTGGCGAATCCCGGCCTCGTCTGCGACGTCGCCATCGGACAGTCCACGCTCGCCACGCACCACGTGAAGGCCAACCTGTTCTACCGCGGCCTCCGCTTCCACCACTTCCCCCATCTCGGCGACACCCTGTACACCCGCACCGAAGTAGTGGGCCTGCGCGAGAATTCGGCGAAACCCGGACGCAAACCCACCGGGCTGGCGGCACTCCGGATGACGTCCACCGACCAGGACGGCCGCACCGTCCTCGACTTCTACCGCTGCGCGATGCTCCCGCTGAGCGAGAACCCCGACGAGGACCGCGTCCGCAAGTCCGACGACCTGTCCGCGATCGGTCCGCAGACCGAGCAGTCCTTCGCCGCACCCGAGGCCTGGGACCTCGCCCGCTACCGCGACAAGGTTCCCGGACAGCACTTCTCGGCCGACCTCGCCGGCACCGTCCTGCGGAGCAGCGGCGACGTGGTCTCGAGCGCCCCCGAGCTGGCGCGCCTCACCCTCAACATCGCGGCCACCCATCACGACGAACGGGTCGGCGCCGACGGACGGCTCGTCTACGGCGGGCACACCATCGGCATCGCACTCGGGCAGGCCACGCGCGCCCTGCCCAACCTCGTCACGGTCCTGGGCTGGAAGTCCTGCGACCACACCGGTCCCGTCCACGAGGGCGACACCCTCACCAGCGAACTCGAGATCGAGAGCGCCGAGGCGTTGCCCGGCGGTGGCGGCGTACTGCATCTGCGCTCACTCGTGTTCGCGCACAACGCCGCAGCGTCCGACATTCCCGTCCTCGACTGGCGCTTCACCGCCCTCATGGCCTGACCTCCACCCTCAAGGAGCTTCTCTCGTGACTGCCCACACTCCCCTCGCCGGACTTCGGATCGTCGAGGTCTCCAGCTTCGTCGCGTCGCCCCTGTGCGGGCTGACGCTGTCTCAGCTGGGGGCCGAAGTGATCCGGATCGACCCCATCGGCGGCTCCGCCTGCTACAAACGCTGGCCGGTCACGAGTGACGGCGAGAGCATCTACTGGACCGGCCTCAACCGCGGCAAGCGGTCCGTCTCCGTCGACATGCGCAGTCCCGAGGGGCAGCAGCTCGTACAGCAACTGGTCGCGGCCCCCGGTGCGGGTGGCGGAATCCTCGTCACCAACGCCGGCGGTCGTGACTGGCTCGCCCACGACGCGCTCAGCGCCCTGCGCTCCGACCTCATCACCCTCGAAGTCCTCGGTGGCACCGACGGTTCCCCCGCCGTCGACTACACCGTCAATGCGGGGCTCGGCTTCCCGTCCATCACCGGGCCCACCGATCATGCCGGCGTCGTCAACCACGTTCTCCCCGCGTGGGACGTGGTGTGCGGGCTGTACGCCGCGCTGGCCGTCGCCGCCGCCGTCCGGCACCGCGACGCCACCGGCGAGGGCACCCACATCCGCCTGCCGCTCGAGGACGTCGCGCTGGCCACCGCAGGCACGCTCGGCTACCTCACCGAAGTCCAGATCAACGGCACCGGCAGGCCGGCGACCGGAAACTCCGTCTACGGCACGTACGGAACGGATTTCACCACCAGCGACGGCGCCCGATTCATGATCGTCGCCCTCACCCCCCGGCACTTCCGTGACCTGGTCGCCGTCACCGGAACCACCGCCGCCGTGGAGGCACTCGCCACCGCACTCGACGCGGACTTCGCGCGCGACACCGATCGCTTCACCCACCGCGACGTCCTCACCGCCCTGTTCGCCCGCTGGTTCCGCGAACACACCGCGGCCGAAGTGGCCGAGGCGCTCTCGAAGACGTCCGTGCTCGCCGAGCGTTACCGCACCTTCGAGGAAGTCGTGAAATCCGGTGAACTCGAGAAGAACCCGATGTTCACTCCCCTCGACCAGCCGCGGATCGGCACCTACCTCGCCGCCGGGCACCCCGCGTCGTTCGACGGCCACCACGCCACGGTGGCACCCGCCTCCGCGGTCGGCGACGACACCGGCAGCGTGCTCCGGGACCTCCTCGGCAGCTCCGACTCCGACATCACCAAACTCCTCGACAGCGGCATCGTCGGCGGGAAGTGACGCGTTGACCAGGCGACGCTGCGGAAAGCTTCGTTCCCGCAGCGTCGCTCGTGAGACCGGCGTTACCCGAGTTCGTACACCGGGCCGGTGTGGATTCCGTGCACTGATCCAATAGATGCACGTGCCGCCTCAGCGGCTGGTACGCGGGCATCCACTCGTCGAGTGCTCGCACGTCCGTACAGACCACACCCCACCCGGGCACCGGCTGGGCCGCGGCGCCGACGGACGCGTCACAGAGGTGCTCGGGATCGACCCATTCCGTTCCGACGTACTCGCCTCCTCCGGTTTGGACGACCGCACCTCGAGCAACCGCAATCTCGCCGACGCCGAAGACCTCATGGCCGAAGCGGTGGGGGCCGATCAGGCGTTCTTCTCCACCTGCGGAAGCTCACTGTCGGTGAAAACAGCGATGATGGCCGTGGCCGGTAACCACCCGGGCGGCCTGCTCGTCGGCCGCGATTCGCACAAATCGATCGTCGCCGGCCTGATCTTCAGCAGGGTCACGCCGCGGTGGATCACCCCTCGGTGGGACGAAGAGATGCATTTCTCCCACCCGCCGTCCCCGGAGCAGGTGCGCACCGCCTGGGAGCAACACCCCGATGCCGCCGGCGCCATCGTCGTCAGTCCCAGCCCCCTACGGCACCTGCGCCGACATCGCCGCGATCGCCGGCGTGTGTCACGAGCGGGGCAAACCCCTGATCATCGACGAGGCGTGGGGAGCGCATCTGCCCTTCCACGACGACCTGCCGACCTGGGCGATGGACGCGGGCGCGGACGTCTGCGTCGTCAGTGTCCACAAGATGGGTGCCGGGTTCGAGCAGGGATCGGTGTTTCATGTCCAAGGTGATCTCGTAGACGGTGCCCACCTGTCCGCGTGCGCGGATCTGCTGATGACCACCAGCCCAAACCGCCTGCTGGGCAAGGAGGCTTCCCACGACCTGGACCGCCTGCAGATCCTGATCGACGTGAGCGAGACCGGCGCGACCGGATACCAGTGCGCCGACTGGCTGCGCGGCCACTGTCAGCTGGACGTCGGTATGTCCGACCACCGGCGCATCCCTGCTGCTGACCGTGCACATCCGCAGCCGCTGATCCTCGCCGGACGCAACGGTCCTCTGGCCGTTGTCCGCTGTTATCGACTATTTCTACGCATTGCGATGTGAGTGCTCGGCATACTGTGGCAATGGCATCGAGACGAGGGTGCTCGAGCAAAGAGGGCAGTGGGTGTAGCTGTGGACAGTGATGAGCTCCTCGGCTCGAACGCACCCCCACAGGGCGGAAGTTTCCGGTTCTACCTCGACGGCGAGCGCTGGGAATGGTCGGATCCCGTCGCCCGCATGCACGGCTACCAACCGGGCGAAATCACCCCCACCACCGAGCTTCTGCTGTCCCACAAACATCCCGACGATCAAGCGCAGGTCGCTGCACTCTTCGACAAGATGATCCACGCCGGTGAGCCGTTCAGCAGCAAGCACCGCATCATCGACACCGACCGCCGTATCCACCACGTCATCGTGGTCGGCGATCGAATGTTCGACGAGAACGACAAGGTCATCGGCACATCCGGGTATTACATCGACGTCACCGAATCATTGGAGACCGACCTCCGCGAATTCAACGCGGCGCTCACCGAGGCGGTCGCCGGACTCGAACAATCGCGGGCGGTGATCGAGCAGGCGAAGGGTGCACTCATGCTCGTTTACGGCATCACCTCGGAACGGGCCTTCGGCATCCTCACCTGGCGCTCACAGCAGACCAACACCAAGCTCCGCATCCTCGCCGAGCGCTTCGTCGACGCCCTCGCCGGAGAGGCGATCCTCCCCGAGTCGTTTCGCGCCCGGTTCGACCACCTACTCCTGACCGCGCACGAGCACTCCGACGAACAGTCGGGGGCACAGGACTGATCGGCGGTCCCTCGCGTTGGGAGTTCGCCCTGCGGAACCTCGGTCCGAGACATCCGCAGCACCAAGCTCCGCCTCCCGACAAAGGGACCCTCCCTATGCGGTGGTGACGTCGGGCGGGTCGGGAAGGTCGACATCGAGAACGAAGTCGAGCCAGATGATCGCGTCGGCCAGGGTCTCCGCTCGCATGGTGAGGTCGAATTGCTGTTCGGCGGCGGTGAGCGACCGCTCCCCCTCCGCGACATCCTCGGCGAGGAACGCCGACACCGTCCGCAGCACCCAACGCGCCGATGCCGGCAAGGCGTCGACGTCGACGTACCGCCCGTCCGTGAAGCGGAGGTCGAGGATGAATCTCTCCCCTGGACCCGCGGCGCCCAGGCGCGCGCTCACCACGCCGACAATCGCATCGACGACCCACGCGAGCACATCGCCGTATACCGGCCGGCCTCCGACGGGGTGCGGCTCGGCGCACAGCCGGGATATCTCGCACGAGACTCGGGCCGCGTCACGGTCGCCAACCAATTGCACCAGCCGACCGCCGAGAGCTGCGGCCGAAGAGCTGGTGGGGCGGCGTGCGTTCGATCCCATACTGGAGAGTGCCCGGCGCCGGGGACCCACAACCCACCCGCCTCATACGGTGCCGGGTTGTTCCGGCGATCGTTCGCTCGCGCCGCCGGTGCCGGTGATTTTGCGACCGCCACTCATGTCCGGTTCGGCAGCGAGGGCAGGATCCAGAAACTGAAGAACATCAGCATTGCCACTGCGGCCGCGATGATCCCGGTGGGCAAGTTGACCACGAAGCTGAAGATCAGCAGAACCACGCCGACGAGGGCGAAACCCAGCGCGGCGATGCCGCAGATCGCCAGTCGCTGTCCGGTCGCGACGAGCGTGGGAAGGGCATGCTGCCGGAACAGCAGCCGGTGTATGCCGACCAGCGCGACCAGCATCATCGTCGCGGTGACGGAGAGGGCGACGGTCACGAGATAGATCACCTCCTGCGCGTCCGACAGTTCCTCGAAACGCTGCTGGAACGGCAGGGTCAGCAGGAATCCGGTCAGGAGCTGGACACCCGTCTGCACCACGCGCAGTTCCTGCAGCAGGTTGCTCCAGTTGCGGTCGAGTCGCTGGGTTTCGGTTTCGTCGCGGACCCTGCGGTTCCATGCGGCGTCGTCCCGACCATCTGCGGTGTCCATGCTCAGGAAGTACCCGATCTTAGGGTCGATGGAACCCCCAACTGCCGCCGGTGTGTAGACGCGAGCTGACACCCGACGGCGGTGCGGGCGCACGCCGTTCGGCGCCATCCGCCGCGAGAGGCGAACCGAATGCGGTTGCGGCACAGCGATCCGAACACACCGGGCACGCATCGAGGCCCTCGTCATCCCACCGGCGTGGCGACGGGTGTGGATCAGCCCTCACCCGAACGGGCACATCCAGGCTGTCGGGGTCGACGCCGCCGGCCGACGCCAGTACCTCTACCACGACCAGTGGCGCCACGAACGCGACGAAGAGAAGTTCGGGCGCGTCCTCACGATGGCAGAGCGACTGCGCGTCGTATGTGGACCCGCGGGTACTCGCCGCGTACGAGTCGGATCACACCATCGCATCCGCACTCGCCCGCGCACAGCGCTCGCGCTCCGAGGAAGCCGAGCGGGCTGTCGTCGAACGCGCAGTCATCCGGCTGCTCTCGCGGTAGGAGCGGTCCAGGAGGCGCTGTGTGCGTTGGACGTCGCTCGTGTCGGCGGTCGGACACCGCATTCCCGCTCGATGGGGTCGAGCACGCTGTCCCGATTCGCGGCGTCTCGGATAGCGGCCGCGACGAAGGGGTAAAGCTGCGCCACTTCGTACCGATGCGCCGCATCCAACGTGTGGGTGACCGCCCGACAGACCCGATCGAGACCGGCGTCCAGGAACTGGTCCCGTCCGACGGATTCACCGAGAATCGCAGCCTTGACCGCCATGGACAGGAAGCGGCGGCGCTCCCGGGGCGGCATGCACGATCTGCAGTTGAGCCGAACTGGAACCGATATCGAGCACACCGACCGACAACGGGCGGATTCGGGTACCCGGTGAGCAGCATCGAAGCGAGGAGGGCACCATGCCGCGGTCATCGATCAAGGACGAGAAGGTGTACCAGGAAGTACGGAAGGACGGTGCGTCGAAAGAGAAGGCGGCGCGGATCGCGAATTCGGCCGCCAATCGTGGCCGGTCCAGTACCGGCCGTAAGGGCGGCAAGTCGTCATCGTACGAGGACTGGACCGTTGACGAGTTGAAGAAGAAGGCGAAAGAGGTTGGTTTGTCCGGCTATTCATCCAAGCGCAAAGGTGAATTGATCAAAGCGCTGTGCAACCACTGATGCCCTCCAACTCACGTCGGAGCCTGCACCGGCCGCGCGCGGGCTGACTCCTGTTTCGGTGGTACCGATCCGGGCGCAGATTGTTTCGTACCAAACGGTTGCCGTCGGGTACCCGGGTCCAGAAATCGCTGACGAAAGGGAGCGCTGGTAAATGCACTCGTGTGGCACGGTACATGCCTGGAATGAAGGAAGGAACCATCGGCGGCCATGAGGGCGTCGGCGTCGTCGAGGACGTAGGGCCGCCGTGCGCGGCTTCACTCCCGGCGATCGGGTGGTGATCTGCTCGACCATCGCCTGCGAAAATCTGCGTGTACTGCCGGGCCGGCCGCCAGCACACGCAGATGGTCCCCGAAAACTCGGAGACGGGGGGCTACAGGGTCGGGTCCCCGCGGCCGCGGCGACTTCCCCGATATGCTCCGACCCGCACCCCGGCGAGCCACTCGGGACGCAGCGCCAACCGCGGTGAACGGTTGAGTACCGGGTCGAAGGTCGGTTGCTCGTCGTCCGGCAGATCCTCCACGTGCGTCAGCGTCACCTGCCCGGCGGGAACGGGCGAACCGGTCAACGAAACCAGCTCGAGCCGAAACGTCAGTGGCGCGTGAGTGATCGCGTCGCGCAGCGCGTCCAGCGAGGTCGACGTCGGATGTGTGCCGACGGGAACGGCAAGGACCCATCTGGTGTTCGTCCCGTTCGACGAATACGGCATCAGGCTGCTGTAGCGAGCCCCAACACGTCGGGCACACCCCTCGGTGTTCCCACTCCCCCGGACAGCCTCGCCATCACGTTGATCGGTGTTCCCGTCGGCAGCGTCCACCACGGGTTGTCGAATTCGATGTGCCCGGCGGCGACCATGCCACGCGGATGGAAGACCCGAACACCACCCCGCAGCGCTGCGAACGCCTGAAACGGTGCCTGGACGAACACCGCCCGAGCCGCACCCACAGCCCGACCGGTCAGATTCACGGTCCCCGCCCAACACGCGATCGCCCCTATTTGATCACCGCGTCGACCGTCTTCCTCAGGGCGGAGGGCTGTGCGGGAGAGGTGGGCGCCTTCTCCTTCAATTCGAGCAGCCGTTCACCGATCTCCTGGAGTTTCTTACGTCCCAGCTCTTCTCGCACCTTCGGGAACCACTCCTGCTCTTCCTCTTCGATGTGGTGTTCAACGTTCTCGATCAGCACGGTGGTTTTCGCGTCGAAGCGCTCGTCCCCCGGCTTCATCGCTGCCAGCTCGACGACCAGCACGTCCGCGACATGGTGCTCTTCGTATGATTCGAGGATGTCGTCCTCGAGGTCCGGGGCGAGCTCACGCACCTTCGGGTACATGCCCTCGTTCTCGATGTAGGTGTGTACCGTCAGAGCCTCGATGATCTTGTTCACGATGCGGCCCTTCTCCACCTCCGCACCTGATCCCGCACCGCGGAAATCACGGAACAGTTTCCGGATCTCCTTGTGGTCGTTCTTCAGGAGCACGATCGCATCAGTCGACATGAGTACCTCCTACTTGGTTCGGGGTGACGTGCGCATCGCCGGTCACAGTGCACACGCCAGTGCTGAGTCGTGGTCACAAACGATTTACCCACTGACCGCCATCGCTAACACGGGTCCGGCCTGATTCACGGCGTGCCCGTCGGATCGTGACAGATTGCCGTGCCGTCAGTCATTGCCGCTGGCAACGGGGTTGGTGCGGAGCGTCCGCTGCTCGTCCTGCTGCCGGACCTGGATTCGTCCGTCCCGGACGCGTGTCTCATACACCTGCTGCGGTCGGGTCGCTGGACCTCGCAGTACCTGACCGTCCGCGACGCGGAAGCGGCTCCCGTGCCAAGGGCATTCGATGCACCCGTCGTGGAAGGAGCCGTCGTTTAGTGGAGCGCCCCGGTGGGTGCAGCGGTTGCTCAGCGCGACGACGGTGCCTGAGCGGTTCACCAGCAGCACCGACACGGTACCGACCAGCACGGCGACCATTTCCTTCCCGGTCAGGGCCGTTTCCGGGGCCGCGTCCGTCCAGTCCGAGGGGAGGGTGGAGAACGCGGTGGTGTCGACCCCGACCCCGGCGGCATACGACAGATGGCCACCGAGCCAGCCGCTGACTCCGAGCAGTCCTGCCCCCGCTGCCGACAGACCGATGCCGACACCGTGACGGCCCCGACGTCGGGCGGTCCACGACGCCAGATACGCGGCAATGGCTGCATAGTTCGAGACCGCGTGGACTGCGCCGATCCGGCGTTCGGCGCCGAGTGTGTCGGTCCAGTCCGAGGCGCCTGTGAGAGTGGCAGGCACGGCGGCGAGAGCACCCAGCCCCACGAGTTTCGTCGCGGCCGGCCGCGCCCCCCCGGCCGCCGAGCGCATCGAGGAAGCCGGCGCTGACCCACGCGCCGATAGGAACGGTGACCAGGAGTGGATGCAGAGGGTGCCCCAGATCGGTGCCGGACAACGCATCCTTCACCCGGCCCGGCGGCAGCCAATTGTTGATCGTATTCACTACCGCGCCGGAAGAGCGATCCAATGCGTGAGCGTGTTCGAGCCGACGCACACTTCGCTCGAGCAGATTCACGTTCACCACATTCCTATATTCCTTCGATTCGAACACCTTTCGGTCCGCTCCGGCGCGAATGCCCCGATGTTGTGCGGTGCAAACCACACCCTCATGGATGGGATCAAAATCCCGGACCCGGATGCCTCGTTCACTGTTGTCCGCGGAGAAATGCCGGCCAGGGCATCGTCCCGGCTCTTCGGGACGACGCGATCGGCGACGGCCCCTCATCCTGGGTGATCATCCGCCCGGAGCGAGGTGAGTCGGAGGCGGGCGGTGGCCGTCTCAGGTGAACCAGAGTCCGTACGCGACCCGGATCGCTCATGACGACCGCTTACCCGCCACCCCCGCATCCAACACACCGATCCATGCCGAAATCGACAGTGGCGCCGCGCAACAGACACGGTGCTACGACTACGGCGGCGGCCGATGCGGAGTGGGATAGTGCTCCCACAACGAATTTCGGCTGACGCTCCTCGACGGCCTGTTCCGTCGGATTTTCGCACGGGGACACACCTGTCGGGTTTGGGAACCCTCCCCTGAGCTGAAAAGCCGAACAGCGTGTGGGCGAGGGAGGCACCCACGCTGCGGGAGCCCGTGGTACCGGGCACCACCCTATACAGGCCGTCGAATAGCGGCGGCGAGGGCGTGTCGGTGCACCTCGTGGGTGTATTTTTGGTGTATGGGTGCACGAGCGAGAACGGGCGGCCGGACATCGGTCGCATCGCACCGTGGCGGCCCGGTCGGCAGCGGCAAGACCACCGGCGGTGCCAGCCCGACTGCGACCGCCAAAACCAAGCCGACGGCCCGGACATCGGCGAAAAGGTTCGCGGCGACCGCCACAACCGCGACGGGGCGGCTGCCGCGCAGGCGGCCGGCGGCCGCGACATCGACCGGAGCCACCTCGCGGCGCAGCAACCCGGGGCGGGCGGAACCGACGCCGCGGCCGAGGCGAACGGACGTCACCGGCGAATCATCCTCGGGCACACCCCGGCGGCGGCGAGCCGACAGCGCCGCGCCCTCCGGGCGTGCTACCACCGCGAAGCCGGCGGCTCGCACACATCCCCGAGGTGAGGGATCCAGCACGGCCGCGCACCCGCGGTCCACCGCACCGAATCGCGCACGCCGACCGGACTCGTCAGCGAAGGACACCGAACGCGGCGGGCCTGCCGACACCACCTGGAGCCGGGTGTCGCGGTCGGTCGAGGCCGCCATCGAATGGCTGAAAGCCCACCTTCACCGACTCCAGGAGACGGTGCGAGACCGCGGCGCCAGGGTGACGGAAAAGGTTAAGCAGAAGATCGAGGAGTGGATGAACCCCCTCGTCGACGAGGTCGCGCACGGCGGGGTGGGCATGACAGCAGGACTCGAGGGCGTTCGGGCCGCCCTGACAGGTAAGAATCCTGTGTGGGCCGCGATCAAGGGTCTGGTGTCCGGATTGAGCGGCAAGGCCAAGGTAGCCCTGATTCTCCTACTGATCCTCGGACTCCTCCTCGGGCCGGTACTGCTCGTGGTCCTGTTGCTGGCCCTCCTTGTCATGGCGATCGTCGCGGCGGTGCGGGCCGCCGCACGCTGATCTGATCGACGGGCGGGCAGCGGTATACGACGTCCCACAAGAAAAAAATCATCGCGGCATTGCGCAACCATTGATCACCAGCGATCTTCCGTTGCTCGACGAACCCTCGCAGAACCGCCGTGAAAGTGCTCGATTCGTTGCACGGCAACATCTCCGAGAGGTCTCTGCGTGCGGGGGCGTCTCGGTTCGGGCAGTCGGTGCGGGTAAGTGGACGGAGAAACAGCGCGTCCGTGAGGTCGACCGGGGTGGTGTTTGTACTGGTGATTGAGCGTCGCCGGGTTGGGGTAGTCGAAAATGCGCACCCCTACCACGCACGGTCTTGCGACACATCGCCGAAAACGGTCCTGCGACACATCGCCGAGGTTGGCGAGAGGTGCGTGGTGATTACTCGGTAGAAGGGGTTCAATGATGAACAACAAGACTCAGATGGCGGCCGCGATCGGTGCGGGCTATCTGCTGGGCCGCACCCGCCGGATGAAGCTGGCACTGATGCTCGCCGGGGCCGGGACGACCGGGCGCTTTCGCGGCGGGCCGCGGGAGCTGCTCACACTCGGCACAAAGATGCTCGCGAATTCCCCGGAGGTCGCCAAACTCGGCGAGTCGGTCCGGGGTGAGCTGCTCGGGGCGGCGAAGGCCGCAGCGGTCACCGCTGCCAGCCAGCGCATCGACTCGCTGAGCAACCGGCTCCAATCGGGCGGCAAGGAGATCACGGGCACCGTCAGCGATCTCCCGGACAACGTCAGTGATGTCACCAAGGTGGGCAGATTCGACCGCAAGAAGCGGACGCGTTCACGGGACGACGACGAGCAGGCCGGCGCCGATGAACAGCCGGAGGACGACTACGCCGGCGAGGAAGACGAGGCCGACGACTACGAGGAGCAGGACGAGGACGAGGCTACGTCCGAGGAGCCGGACGAAGACGAGGCCGACGAGGAACCGGCCCCGCGGAAGCGGCCCACGCCGCGCCGCCGGGTCTCGAACACCGGCAGCACCCGGCCCGCCAGCAGGTCGCGGACCGCGAAGTCAGACGAAGACGACGAAGAGGCTCCTGCCCGCAAACGCAGGACACGGGCCAAGGCCACGACGGACTCTGCGCCCGTCCGACGGGCACGGAGGTGATGGCGATGACGAACGCCGCAAAGAAACTACAAGAGGCCGTGCCGGGCGACGGGCACGGCGCGTCGAGTGTGCTGCAGGACGCGGTCCAGCAGCTGATCGGGACGGTCGCCGATAAGGCACTGTCGTCGGTCTCGGACAAGGTGTCGAACGCCTCGGGACGGCTCACCGAGTACGCCGAGGGTGGCGGCGAAGGGGGGCTGCTCGCCGCGCTCACCGGTTCCGAGAAATCGGATGACAATGAGTCGCCGGACAAGTCCGACACCGGTGGCGGCTGGGAGGGCGCCAAGCAGATGGTCAAGGACAAGGCGTCCGACCTCAAGGAGGCGGTCACCGGTGGCGGTGGTGGCGGAAAAGGCAAGAAGCTGAAGTTGACCAACATCGTCGAAATGATCGATGTCGGGGTTCCGGTTGAGCTGGCCTACAACCAATGGACCCAATTCGCCGACTTTCCGTCGTTCATGAAGAAGGTCGAACGGGTTGAACAGGAATCGGACGAGAAGCTCGAGTGGAAGGCGCAGATCTTCTTGTCGCACCGAACCTGGGAAGCGACGATCCTCGAGCAGGTTCCCGATGAGCGGATCGTGTGGCGCTCGAAGGGGGCTAAGGGTTTCATCGACGGTGCGGTGACGTTCCATGAGGTGACCCCCGATCTCACCCGCATCGTTCTGATACTCGAATATCACCCGAAGGGGTTGTTCGAGAAGACGGGAAACCTCTGGCGTGCACAGGGACGACGAGCACGGCTGGAGTTGAAACACTTTGGACGCCACGTGATGACGCAGACAATCCTCCATCCTGACGAGTTGGAGGGCTGGCGCGGAGAAATCCGGGACGGCCAGGTAGTCGAGCCCGACGAAGCAGAACCGGAAGACGAGCAGGACGAAGCGCAATTGGACGAGGGCGAAGAGGACGAAACCGAGGAGCCGGAGGAAACAGACGAGGACGAGGAGCCCGCGGACGAGGAAGCAGTAGAGGACGACGAGGGCGAGGGTGAGGAAGCGGTCGACGAGGAGGCCGAGGAGGACGAGGCGCCTCCGCCGAAACGCCGCGGCCGACCGCGCAAGTCCGCGGCCGCGAGTGAGGACACTGCATCGGCACGCCGTAGCCGCCCACGCAAGACCGCGGCCACAAAGTCCGCCGGCTCGAAGCGAGGAGCCCACCGATGACCACCGGCGGGCCCAGCTCGAGCAGCCTCGCCGATGTCATCGACACCATCCTCGACAAGGGCCTGGTCATCGACGCCTACGTGCGGGTCTCGCTGGTCGGGATCGAACTGCTGACCATCGACGCCCGCATCGTCGTCGCCAGCGTCGACACGTATCTGCGGTTCGCCGAGGCGGTGAACCGACTCGAGATCGGCAGCGAGCCCAAGGGCCTGACCGATCTGGTGGGCGACGTCACCGAAGGTGGTGCCAAATCGAAGACCAAGGGCGCACTCGAGTCCGCGGGTGAGAAACTCGGTGACCTCCTCGGCGGCGGACAAGAGGAGCCCGAGCGCGAGCGGGAGACGCGTAAATCCAGCAGAGGGGACAGATGATGTCCACATCGAACCAGGCCACCGATGCGCCCGACCAGCCGCGTACCACCGGCGTCTACGTCTACGGCATCGTGCCCGCGGACGTGGAGACCGAAGACGACGCCGTCGGCGTCGACGACTCACAGGTGAGCATTATCAGATACGGCGACATCGCGGCGTTGGTGAGCGAAATATCGGTGGACCGGCCGCTCGGTAAACCCGCGGACCTCCAGGCCCACGCGCACCTGCTGGACGGCACCGCGCGGGTGGCACCGGTACTTCCCCTGCGGTTCGGGGCGGTCCTGACCAACTCCGACGCGGTGAAGGACGAACTGCTCACCGCGCACGCCGACGAGTTCGCCGCCGCAATGGAGCAACTCGAGGGTAAGGCCCAATACGTGGTGAAGGGCCGCTACGTCGAACACGCAATCCTGTGGGAAGTGATCGGCGAGAACGAGCAGGCCAGCGCACTGCGCGACACGATCCGCGACCAGCCGGAGGCCACCACCCGCGACGCCCGGATGGCCTCGGCGAGATCGTGGCCAACGCCATCGTCGCGAAGCGAGAGGAAGATACGGCCACGGTGGTCGAGGCACTCGACTCGCTGGCCGACTCGGTCAACGTCCGCGAACCCACACATGAGGAGGATGCCGCGCAAGTGGCGGTCCTCGTCGAGGTCGCCCGGCAGGACGAGCTCGAGCAGGCGGTGGGAGCGTTGGCGGAGCAGTGGGACGGCCGGGTCGAAATGCGGCTGCTCGGACCGCTCGCCGTCTACGACTTCGTGATGGCCCAGACGCCGGAGGGCTGAGGCGACGGGACAGTCGGAGGACGCCCGACCGTCGAAGTGGAAGTGATCGAGGATCGACGCATTCCGTCCTCGACCGACGTGCTCGCCCTGTACGAGGTGGTGCTGAATCTGGACAGAGAGTTATTGTCCTACCGCAGAACTCGCCGCTACAGCCCCGGCACGCGGGGACACCGCCTCGAACCGGAACTGCCCACGACACGGTTACCGTTGAATGGTGTTGCCGCGCCCACCCGGCGCGGTGGCCCGGTACCCCGCCGGATCGAACCCCCCGGCGGGGTCACGGAGCCGCCGGAAATGTTGCGTTGCGCATAGCAACAATCATGAAAGGGCGGGCGGGAGGGTGGTTACCCGCCGGGGTTCGGGTACCCGTCCGGCCTGGGAGTACGCGGGGGCGACGGTGGCCGTTACCAGGGTGCCGGCGACTCCCCGAAACCACTGTTTCCGGGCGCCCGGGCGAGGCGCGTGTCGACGAAGTCCCTACGCACGCAGGTACCGATACTCGGGTCTTGCCTCGCAGCTGTACGGGTACGCCCCATATCGAAGTTTTGGATGCCCGAGCTCCTTTGCGGCAACAGCATGGAATTAGTGAGGACGCCGGCGCCCCGGCACTCCCCGCCTCTTCCGGGGGTTGCCCTTCCCTACCTCGGCACCGAGTCGTTTGGTTTGTGGTCGGCCGGTGCGCGGCCCGAGGTTGCCTTGGTGGTGATGATCTGCACGAGATCGTCGAGGGCGGTCAGGGCGGCGTCGGCGTCCCGGTCGACCAGCCAGCGCAGCACCAGCCCGTTCATGCACGTGAGCACGAACCGGGCGACCTGATCGATCGGGGTGGTCCAGCTGACTTCGGCTCGGGTCGCGCACAGGTCGAGGAACGCGACGGCTTCGGCGTCCATTGTGCGATATTGCTGCTGCGCGATCGCACCGGCCGAGAGGTTGCCAGCGCTGCGTTGGCGTAGCGCGTGGGCGGTGATCTCGTAGGTCAGCAGTTGGTGATTGGGGGTGGATTCGATGATCGGCCAGAGTCCGCGGATTCCGGCGCGCAGTAGGTCCTCGAGCGCCGGAATTCCGGTCAGGCCGGCGGGTTCGGTGTACTGCTCGAACGCCGACCGCATCGCGTCGTTGACGTGCAGGATCTGGGTTTGCCCGAGGTGGGTGAGGAGGGTGTCCTTGTCGTGGAAGTGGTAGTGCACCACCCCGAGGGAGACCCCGGCGGCGGTGGCGAGCGGGCGCATGGTCAGCGCGGCGACGCCCTGCTCGGCTGCGATCGTCAACGCCGCATCGAGGATCTGGGCGCGGCGCTCATCCGCGGGGAGCTTCTTCGCCATCGATTGAGCGTAAGCGCTAGACCGTGGGCCGGTGGGTGTGCGAGCCCGCATTCCGAGCAAGGATGTGTGGAACTCGGGGCCCGGGGGTGTTCGGGCGACCTGTGCGGCTTCCGATCCGCCCATCTCAACCCTCGGGACGTGGGGCCGCGAGCTGATCCTCATCCCACGATGATCAGCACCCCGATGAACGCGACCGCGCTGAGAGAGGCGGCGACACAGATCGTCCACACCCGTATCGCGACCCGGTGCCAATCCCGCCCCTTGTGCACCTGCTCGCCGGTGAGCACCTGTGACCGCGGGCCGGATGCAGCCTGATCGGCCTGGTCCGCCATCTGCTTGCGCGACGCCGCGTCGGCGGTGACCGCCGCGGCGAAAGACGCAGCGACCACGATCAGTGTGGCAGCCAGCACCGTGACCATCCAGGACATGTTCATACCGGGCACTCGATCTTTCCTTGTTTGCTGGGCGTCCGCCGCTGACGCGATCGGTGCCCCCTACGGGCCCCGCCCGCGGGTGTATCGCCGCGGGGGCGCATATTGTTGCGCGGCGGCGAAGGCCCATCCGATCGCGGGAGCGGATCCGGCACCCCACGGTGTGGTGCTCGGGCGGCTGCGGCGCGGCACGAGTCGCCGGGGCGCCACGCCACGTCACGCCGGATCGACCCCTCCCCCCGGCCCTGAATCACCCCGGGAATTTTCACACATTTTGATCAGTCGTCCATTTCACATTTTGATCAGTCGTCCAAATCGAATTGGTCTTTCGTTCAGTTTGAGAGGGTGTCTAATTTCAGGTTTTGTGAAACGCCTAGGGTACCTCGATGCGATATGCAGGTAAGCGGGATCGGTGATCTCGTAAACGACAACAGGTAAGAGGAGTGAAGGGTTCATGGGTTCTGCAGGTATAGACTTTTCGGTCGCATTCGATGCGTTCCTGAAATGGCTCAGCGTGACATTCGGCGGCGGCATCGGCATCGGCTGATCGCCGTATACGCCCTGGAACGGCGGTGGCTCGACTCACCAGGTGGGGGCCGAGCCACCACCACGAGGAACGCTTTATCACCGAAACCAAAGAATTATTCCCGGCGCGCCCGCTGCCCGGCGCATATTCGCCTGGCACTTGCAATATCGCGGTACATTACCGGCGAAAGTGGCCCTGCGGAGAAGGAGCGGTGATCGTCATTCAACAACGATCTCGTGGCACCCGAAACAGCGTATTGCAACGTGCGGCCGAAGAATTCGACCGGCACGGATATGTACGCACGACGTTGGAGATGATCATCGGGCAGTCGGGCGTCGGCAAAGGCGCCGTGTACCACCATTTCTCATCGAAACCGGATCTCGCCGGCGCGGTCATTTCCGAGGGCATGAACCGAATGGACCATCTCCGTACCCAGCAGATGCGCCGCCATACTCGTGCCGTCGAAGCGCTCATTGAGCTCTCCTACACCCTGGCGGATATGGGACGAGGTGAGGCGATGGTGCGGGCCGCGTTCCGACTGGTCCGCGAGATGGGCGACAGCAGCGGCCGCTTTCATACCGCGACCTCGACCATCCATACCTGGACTGAGACGTACCGCGGCTTGGTGGAGCGAGCCATCGCCGAGGGAGACATCCGGGCGGACCTCGATCCGGGTGAGGTCGCCGAGGTACTCGTCGCAGTTGCCTACGGCGCCCAACTGCACGCCACGGCGACCGGCATCCTCGACGCGGGGGCCCGCCAGGTGGATGAGAGTTGGCGGGTGCTGCTGCCCGCGCTGACCACCCCGGTGGACGGAACGTACTTCCTGCGCTTCGCGCAACGCCGCACCCCAGTCGCCACGCCCACCGGAGACACACCGGGTGGATCCTGACCCCGGTCATCCGGTCCACCAGTCGCCGGTCCGTCGTGGGCGGGAGGATCGGTGCAGTGCGATGCTGGGGTGACTACCAACGATTTGCACGCACGCAACATCCGGTTCTCGACATCGCTGAAGGTGTCCTGATCACGCTGCGACGATGCGCACCGGGCGAGGCAGGGCGTTCCCGCACACCTCCTGCCCATGGGACCAAACCTTGGTGTGGTGTCCGCTCGCTGATCGGACCGGCCGGAAATAGTGCCCTCGGGCCGGCTGTGGTGTGTCGTCGCGAACAGTCCTCAACAGATCACGCTACGAAACCCCAAGCTGGGAAACATGGTCCTGCAGGCGAACCCACTTCCCTAAACCTCGATTCGGGAACCCATGATCACTGTCCGCTCCCCTGGCAGGCCGAAGTACTCGGCAGCGTCGGCCGTGATGTAGGAGGTGGCGATGAACAGGTGCTTGCGCCATTGCGCCATCGTCGGTGCCGTCCCCGTGGTCAGTTCGATCTTCGACAGGAAGTAGGAGGCGTCGTCGATCGCGATCGGCCCCTCGGTGTCGGCGGGGTCGAGCAGCCGCAACACGGCCGGGATGTGCGGTGATTCCATGTACCCGAAAAATGCTGTGACGTGGACGATCCCGTCTTCGGCGTAGCCGAGCTTATCGATCTCGGTCCGCTCGGTGTCCGGTACGCGCGGCACCGGCAGCGTGTTGATCGACATGATCACCACGTGTTGCTGCAGCACGCGGTTGTGCTCGACATTGGCCCGCATCGCCAACGGCGCCGTCTTTTTACCGCGGTTGAGAAACACCGCGGTGCCCGGGACCCGCACCAGCTGCGGCCGATAATCGTGCAGTTGGTCGACGAATTCCCGTAACGATCCCTCGGCTCGCTCCCGTGCGCGGGTGACGATGGCGCGACCACGCTGCCAGGTGGTCATCACGGTGAACGCCGTGAGCGCGATCAGCAGCGGCAACCAGGCTCCGTGCACGAGTTTGGTCAGGTTCGCCGCCAGGAACAGCAGGTCGACCGCCAACAAACAGCCGGCACCGATCACGACCAGCCACAACGGCGTGCCCCACCGGGTCCGGGCGATGTAGAAGAACAGCAGAGTCGTGATGGTGATCGTCCCGGTCACCGCCATTCCGAACGCATACGCCAACGCCGCCGAACTGCGGAAGGCGAAGACCAGCGTGAGCACCGACACCATCAGCACCCAGTTGATCCACGGGACGTAGATCTGGCCGATCGTCGACTCGGAGGTGTGTGCCACCCGCAATCTCGGCAGGTAGCCGAGCTGCGCCGCTTGCGACGCGACCGAGTAGGCGCCGGTGATCACCGCCTGGGAAGCGATCACCGTCGCAGCGGTCGCCACCAGCACCATCGGCCACCGCGCCCAGTCGGGGGCCAACAGGAAGAACGGGCTGCTCACCGCGCCCTCGTCGCCGAGGAGCAGCGCCCCCTGGCCGAGGTAACTCAGCACGCACGCCGGCAGGACGAGCAGCAGCCAGCCGCGGGTGATCGCCCGCCGACCGAAATGCCCCATGTCGGCATACAGCGCCTCCGCGCCGGTGACCGCCAGCACGACCGCGGCCAGCGCGAAGAAGGCAATTTCGAAGTGCCCGAACAGGAAGCTCAGCGCATAGGTCGGCGAGAGCGCCTCGAGGATCGCCGGATGCCGGGCGATGCCGCTCACGCCGCAGGCCCCGATCGAGACGAACCAGACGATCATCACCGGCCCGAACAGTCGCCCGACCGCCGCCGTGCCGCGGCGTTGGACGGAGAACAACCCCACGATGATCACCGCCGTGATCGGCACGATCCACTCTGCCAACCCCGGCTCGACGACCTTCAGGCCTTCCACCGCGGACAGCACCGAGATCGCGGGGGTGATCATGCTGTCGCCGAAGAACAAAGCGGCACCGAAGATGCCGAGCCCGGCCAGCACCACGGCGACGCGACGGCCCCGCACCGCACCCAGGCGCCGCAGCAGTGTGATCAGCGCCATCACCCCGCCCTCGCCGTCGTTGTCGGCGCGCATCACCAGCAGGACGTAGGTGAAGGTGACGATGAGCATCACCGACCAGAAGATGAGTGACACCACGCCGTACACGTTGTTCGTGCTGATCGGCACGGGGTGCGGATCGGCCGGGTTGAACACCGTCTGGATGGTGTAGATCGGACTGGTCCCGATATCGCCGAACACCACACCCAGTGCGCCGACCACGACGGCGGCCCGCACCGGTTCTCGACCGCCGCCCTCCACGCGACTCGGCGGACCGACTCCAGGCTCTGTGTCCATGGCGTGCTCCTCGTCTGCAGGACCGGATCCCATTGTCTGTCTTCCTGTACGTGCTGACCGCGGAAGTCGAGTTTCTCGCTGTGGGTCGAGGAACCCCACCCACCACCGGGCGGGCCCTCAGCGTCACCTGCACCAGCGCCGGTGGGCGAGAACAAGCACCGTTTATCCGAAAGAGGGCCGACTTCCTTGTCACCTCAGCAGGATTGGCTCATTCGAATGAGGCCGGTGAGTGCAGACCACCCCTTTCCGCCACGCGGGCGCGGACGGCGGGCCCGCGTGGCTGGCGCGCAGGCGATGTTTGACGATGATGCGACCGGCGGTGTGGCGTGCGTGACCATCACCCCCCCAGCCCAGGATGGGCCAGAGTAGACGTCGACGACGCCCGGGTGTGCGACTGGCGACGGCGGATTGCGCGTCGTTCAGTGCTTGGTTCTTGCCTGTTCCACTACCCACGCGGCGATCTGTGCGCGGGAGGTGAAGCCAAGTTTGGCCAGCACGTGCTCCACATGCCCCTGGGCGGTGCGGGGCGAGATCACGAGTCGAGCGGCGATCTCCTTGTTGGTCAGGCCCTCCGCGACCAGGTCGGCGACCTGCCCTTCCCGTTTGGTCAATTTCGGCAACGCCGCGGCCGCGGCCGGCGGGGAATCCGGGGTCCGCTCGCCGAGGGCGTAGGCGACGGCGGCATCGAACCCCAGCCGCCGGCCCTCCCGGCCGGCCTCCTCGAATCCTCGCTCACCGAGTACCCGACGACACGTCCGTTCGCACTCCTCGTGGTCGACGAGCATCGTCGGAAACACGACCGCGTCGCTGCCGACCGACCGACCCAGCTCCTCGGCCGATCCCAGCAGCACGGCGGCGCGACGTGCTGTCTGCTCCCCGGCGGCGATCCAGGCCAGCGCCTCGAGACCCGACGCGGCGGTGCGCCGGTTGTTCACCTCTCGGGCCAGGCGCAACGACTGTTCGAGCAGCCCCACCGCCCGATCTGCATCCCCCTGCCGCCACAACGCAACGCCCATCGCCCACAGTGCATACGACCGATACACGACCTCCCCGCGTGCCTGCGTGAGCGTGAGCACCTGCTCATAGCACTCGATGGCTCGTTTCGTCTCGCCGCGCAGTGTGTTGGCCAGCCCGAGCATGTTCGTCGCACCGGTCTGGAGCGTGCGGTCCTCCCGCCGACCGAACGTCTCGATCGCGCTTTCCAAGCGCGAACACGCACGGGCCAGGTCACCACCGAAGATCGCCAGGATGCCGTCGGCGTAGGCGATGAGGGCTTGGATCATCGGGTCGGTCGACTGTTCGGCGAGCGCGAGTCCCTCGTCCACAAGTGCGGCGCCCGCCTCGAGGTCACCCTGCACCTCGGCCAACACGCTGGCCGCGTGCAGCGCCTTGGCCCGGTCGACGCTCGGCTCCCCGGGGGTTCGGGCGAGGAGGCGGGCGAGCCACCGGCGGCCTTCGCTGAGTAGTCCACTGGCACTCCAGAACGGGAACAGGGCGGCGGCGATCCGGAGACCTGTGTTCGGGCTGTCGGACGAGCAGAATTCCAGTGCCTCCCGGAGATTCGATTGCTCCCGATCGAGCCGGGTGATCCATTCGAGCTGTCGGGAACTGATCCAGTCGGCCTCCCCGGCGAGCACAAACTTCTGGTAATAGTCGCGGTGGCGCCGGCACAGCTCCGTGATGCCGCCCGTCTCGTGCAGCGTCTCGCGGCCGTAGTCGCGCAGTGTTTCCAGAAGCCGGAACCGCACCGCGGTGCCGGATTCCTCGCGGATCAGGATCGACTTGTCCACCAGGGAGGCCATCGTGTCGAGTAGCTCGACGGCATCGAGCCCGGCTCCGCACACCACCTCGGCGGCCTCGAGCTCGAAACTGCCCGCGAACACCGCCACCCGCGCCCACACTCGTTGCTCCACCGGTGTGCACAACTCATAGCTCCAGTCGAAGCTGAGTCGCAGGGTCTGCTGCCGCGACGGTGCGCCCCGGCTGCCCTGGGTCAGCAACGCATATCGGTCGGTGAGCCGAGTCAGGATTTGTTCCGGCGACATCGCTCGCAGCCGAGCTGCCGCCAATTCGATCGGCAACGGCAACCCGTCCAGTCGGTGACAGATCTGGGCCACCGCAGTCTTGTTGTCCTCGGTCAGTTCGAACCCCGGGACGGCCGTGGCGGCGCGCTCGGCGAACAACGTGACCGCGTCATAACTGGGAAGCCCGGACAACGACGACTGCCGATCCGGATCGGGTACCGGCAGCGGTGGCACCCGAAGCGCCTCCTCCCCACCGATGCCCAGAAGCTCACGACTGGTGGCGAGGATCCGCAGCCCCGGGCAGCCTCGCAACAATGTTTCGGCGAGGTCCGCCACGGCGTCGACCACCCGCTCGCAGTTGTCCAGTATCACCAACAGCACCCGCTCGGCCACGAACTCGACGAGCACCTCACGCAGTGGCCGCGCCGAGTAGTTCCTCAGCCCCAGCGCTGCGGCCACCACATCGGTCAGCAGCGACTCGTCTGATAGTTCTCCCAACTCCACCAGCCATACCCCGTCAGGGAAATCGCGTTGCATATTCGCGGCCACCCGCAATGCCAGGCGTGTCTTGCCGACACCGCCGATCCCGGTCAATGTCACCAACGGTGAGCGGGAGAGCATCTCCCTGGTCACGGTGAGTTCATTACGGCGACCGACGAAGCTGGTCAGCTCGACGGGAAGATTCCCCGCGGTGCCCCGCACACGATCCGGGGCCGCCGAATCGCGCACGACCGCAGCGCCCTCGGGATCGACGACCGGGCGGGTGGGGTTCGGCTCTCCCGGCAGCGCATCCGGTCCGGCATGCAACGCCATCTCATCGACCGGGAATCCGTTGCGGGCCTCGATCCGCCGCAGTTCGTCACCGAGCTCGGCGGCGGACGGCCGATCCTGCGGGTTCGCGGCCATCGCTCGGGCGATCTCCGCGGACACGTCGTCGTCGATGCCGAGGCCGTGCAAGTCGGGCACCGGTGCGGTGGTGATCCGCAGGAATTGGGCCACCACCTGCTCACCGGTGCGGCGCTCGAAGGCCGCGTGGCCAGTCAGGGCACTGAACAAGACGGTCCCGAGGCCGTAGACGTCCGACGCGGTGCTCGGTGGATCACCCCTGAGCACCTCCGGGGCGGTGAATGCCGGCGACCCAGTCACCGTTCCGGTGCCGGTCTCGAAGCCACCGGAGATGTGCGCGATTCCGAAATCTGTCAGCGCCGGCTCCCCGTAGTCGGTGAACAGAATGTTGGCGGGCTTGATATCGCGATGCAAAATTCCGAGTCGATGCGCGGTCTCCACCGCCCCGGCGATCTTCACCCCCGTCCGCAACGCGTGGTCCAACGGCAGCGGACCGTGTCGGCGGATCCGCGCCTCCAGCGAATCCTGCGCGTGGTACTGCATCACGATGTACGGGCGCCCGCCTTCGGTGTCACCGACCTCCAGGACATTGACGATGTTCGGGTGCCCGCTCAGCCGGCCCATTGCCCGCTGCTCCCGCAAGAACCGCGCCCGATTCACCTTGTCCAGGTCTGCGGTGAGGACCTTCACGGCCACGATCCGGTCCACGTCGGGCTGCGTACAGCGGAAGACAACACCGAAGCCGCCACGGCCGATCTCCTCCGCGTCCCCAAAACCGACCGCCGCCAACTCCGCAGCGACCGCCGGTCCAATGTCACGCTGCGTGACCAGTGGATCATCGTCTCTGACCATCGGCCACCCAGCGATTCATCCTGTTCGTGGCATCGACGATCGACACCCGCGCTTACTCAGCTCGAAAACTGTGCACCCAAGGATATCCACCACCCGGCACCCCGGACCTCGTCCCGCGAAGGATTTCGGCGTCGCCCGGCCGGCCGGCGGCGCGGTGAGGGTACACATTCGTCTCAAACGGCACCCTGACCAAAACACAGCAGAGATGAGCCTCCTCCGGGTTGCGTGCGATGGGTCATCTGGCATGAGCGGCCGCTGCGGGTCGGGGCCGGTTCACTCCGCCGCCCGTACCCCGGCGGCGGATCTGCGGTGCGTAGCACCGGAGTAGCGAGCGAGGAAGGCAATGTTCGGTGACGTCGACTCGCTCGCTCTACTCATCAGAATGAATACGCCGGAACTGGGTATGCCCGGGATGCACCGGACCGACATCCGACAAACGGAAGACACGAACGAGGACCGATTCGAATGAAATCACCCCGGCACACCACTACCGATCACGACGAAATCCGCCGCTGGACTCAGTCCCATCACGGCGTACCGGCACGCATCGCCAAGACTGCGGGCATTGACGCCTCCGTGTTGCGCATCGATTTCCACGAGGCCGGCACGCCTGTCCTCGAACACATGCCGTGGCGCGACTGGTTCACCGCCTTCGACGAGCAGGGCTTGGCCTTGCGCTATCCGGACCCGCACATTCACGGCGGCACCAGCGCCTGGTTCGAACTCGTCCCCCGCGATATCCGCACCGATGCCCGCGGGTGAGCCCGCCGGCACCCGGAGTTGCGTCGAAATAACCTGATTCAGGCGGATCTCGATTCGGCCGTTCCAGTCCCGGGCGAGTTCACCCACTGTCTGTTTCGGGTTCGTCCTGCCGGTCGACGTCGGAGGACCGCGATGTGCACGGCCTCCTCCTCGCTGCCTGGTCGCTCTCCCCGATCACCTCCCCGGGATGGCCGCCTCGTCGTAGCGGCCTTTGACGACGCACTGGGCCTTGCCCTCGAGTTGTTTCAAACGCGGCAGCGAACTCGTCTCTGAGTAGCCATCACTTGTCCTCCCGAGTGGACCTGCGCGTCACACGTTCGCGTTCAGGTTCTTCGTCGCCGCCGCTCAGACCATCACCTTTGTCGTCACCGGATTCGATCGAGCTCTGCGCCGTCGATTCCGCGTCGCTGTCGGTGCCGCCCGACGCGAGGTCGGATAGGCCTTCCGGTTCGCTGCCGATCTCGAGCCGGTTCACGGCTTCAGCGAATCGCAGGTAGGTGTCGACGCTGGCGACCACGACGCGGGCGTCGATGGTGAGTATTTCGATGCCGACGAGCGAGACGCGCACGTAGGCATCGATGACCAGGCCCTTGTCGAGGATGGTGTCGATGACGTCGGCGAGGCTGCTCGACCTGGGACCACCGGCGACACCTCCACCGCCTGCGGGTTGTATCGCCGTGGTCATACCGGTGCTCCGTGCTTGCACCCGCAGAGGAGATCCCTTCCGCCCGAACGAAACTGGTCGCCCGGTATATCGATACTGTCGCCGGCCGCACTGAACGTCGGCGCGAGTAGCTCCGCCGCAGTGATCCTGTGCGCGCTTACCGGCGGATTCCCCGCCCGGACGGCCGAAGGCGGTTGAGCTTTGGTTGTCATCGTCGAAGCCCTTCGTCGCGAGATCTCGGCGCGCTCGAAGCCAGCTCGGTGAAATGTGTCGCAGGACCGTGCGCGGAGGGTGCGCCTATGTCGTTCGTCTACCCCTCCTCGTCAGGGCTCAACCACCAGCGCAAACAGCGGTCTCGAGCTGACCGACGAGAGTTCCTTCGCCGGTACCGAGACGGGGTATTAGCGTTCCCACGCGATCCGGCGGCACGTTGGTCCCGATGGTGCGGGTGCGCGCCGGGGTTCCGGGTCGGCGCATCGGTTGCCTGGTCCCCTCGGAAATCACTTCTGTCGTCGCTTCGACGCGTGTTCGCGCTCGGTGTCCTGTCCGCCGAGGAGTTCACTGAGCGTTTCGCCGACCCCTTCGAGGACACCTTTGGTCTTGGACTTCGAACTGCCGCCACCCTTGACGTCCGACACCAGGTCCGTCAGACCTTTCGGTTCGCTCCCGATCTCGAGCCGGTTCACCGCTTCGGCGAATCGCAGGTACGTGTCGACGCTGGCGACCACCACGCGAGCGTCGATCGTAAGTAGTTCGATGCCGACGAGTGAGACACGCACGTAAGCGTCGATGACCAGGCCTTTGTCCAAAATGGTGTCGATGACATCGGCGAGGCTGCTCGAGCTCGGTCCACCTGTGGTCATTGCTGTGCTCCTTGCTTTCGGCCGCCCGAGGCCGCCATGGCGGCTCGTTACCGACGGAGCGGCGCAACGCGGGCTGCACACACCGGTAGATGGACTCGTCCCGCCCGGTTCTGCTCGGGCCCTGAGTACGGTCTTTGCGACTACCCCGATTCGGGAGACTTCAACCAGCGGAACATCAGCCAGGATCGGCACCCGAGAAGTGCACCCCTCACGGGAATCGGACAGTTGTTCACCATCGTTCTGACCTGGCAGGCGTGGGCACCGCGCTGTACATGTTCGGCGTCCTCCTGGAGGCGCTCATCGAAGGCCACCCTGCGCAACGTCATGGAACGACGGCGAATGGACTGCGCATCAGCCGGATGACCGGCCACATCATCATCTGCGGACGGGGTCGGTGGGCACTGCGAGCGCGCGGTAGCGTTGCCCGCGCCCGCGTCGTCCGCACCGGACTGTTCAACCGTAACTCCGGAGCGCACAGACGAGCGGGTGCGCGGGCAACGCTACCGCGACACGCTGTTGCTCCAGCACTTTCGGGGGTGGAGGACACCCAGGAGGTGATCTACCCCGGCATCTTCGTCACCGGGACGATGATGCTGGTCCCTCCGGTCGAGATTTACCAACAGGTGTTCCCACACTTGATCGGCGGCATCGCCGTCCTTGGTTTCGCCGTCGTCGGTGTCGTCCTGCCCATCTTCAGTTCGTCGTGAACCTGCGACCGGGTGATCGCGGCAGCAGCGGCCACCCTGCCGATGTTTCTTCGGTTGCTGACCCTCGGTGGTGGCGCGTTCTTCTCTCGGCGGCCGTCGCCGCGCCTACTAGCCGACCACCGGTTACCGCTCGGTTGTCAGTGGGCGTCGCGGAAAGTTTGCTCGATGTCCGCGGGTATGCGGCCGCGCGAGGAGATCTCGTAGCCTTGCTGGACGGCCCACTCCCGGATTTCTTTGGCCGTGCCTGTGTCCCGGGTCCGTCGGGTGCGGGGACGGCGCCTTGACGGTTTCTCCCGCTCGGGCTGCGCGGTCTCTGCGCTCTCGTCGGTCTCGCCCGTCTCCTCGGCCCGCTCCTCGCCTTCGTCGTCCGGTACCTCTCCGGCTTCCCGCACCTGTTCGCCTTCTGCGGACTCGATCCGCTCGCGGGGCTCTTCCTTTCCCTCTTCCGGCTCGCCGACGTGGTGGTCGCGGATCTCGCCTGACCTGGTGCCGGCCACCTCGCCCACGCCCACCGCCAGGTCTTCGCCGCTCGACTGGAGCCGGCTGTTGAGCGACTCGATACGCGTGTTGACCGCGGTGACCGCCGCAGCTTTCGCCGCGGTCATCAGCTCTCCCCGAATAGTCTCACCGAGCTTGGCGACCTCCGGGGACCTAGCGAGCTTCGCGGTCCACCCCCTGAGCAGATAACCCGCCCCGACGGCCACCGCCAATTGACCTCTGATTTTCATTGCCCTCACCCACAGTTGCCGAGTCGTCACCCGCACCTCGGCGTCGGCGGGCGGCGAGATACAGCATGGAACCGTGCCCGGCGGGGGTGCGTAAGCCGTGCTTACCCCAGGCGGGAGCGATTAATCATCATCAGACAACACCCATCGGCGGGCCACCGAAGCTGCTGTCACGGGCGATGGGGGATCGGCGAGCGTCGTCGGTGGACCACCCCGATCTCTGGCCGGCACCAAAGACCACTGTGGGCGTCCTGTCCGCGCGACCCCTACAACTCTCGGGTTACCGATCCGCTAGAAACACCGCATCATCGACACCGTCGGCAAAGTCCGCCAAGTTGTGGTCGTCGGCGACCGTCTGTACGACGACACCGGAGCGGTGATCGGCACGACGGGGTTCTACATCGACATCACCGACTCCTACCGCAGTGACGTGAAAGGGTCGGTCAACGAGGCGGTCGACGAACTCGAGCAGTCGCGGGCGGTGATCGAGCAGGCCAAGGGTGCACTGATGCTGGTCTACGGCATCCCCGCCGCCCGCGCCTTCGACGTCCTGACCTGGCGCTCGCAGGAGACCAACACCCGGCTCCGCACGATCGCCGAACAGATCGTCGCCGGCCTCGCCAAGTGTGAACCAAACTCCGGTCTGCGCGCAGTTCGATCATGTGCTGCTCACCGCACACGAAAGAGCCCGGCGACCGAAGTAAGGGAGGTTCCGCGGGCTGGGTTGTCAACCCGCAGACCCTGGACCGGATGACTCGACCGGTCTGAGTGAGACCTCGGCGAACGCCCAGTGGCAGGGCACTGCGCGAACTTCTCAACTCACCCGAACAGTCACCGCGAAAGCCGCGGCACGGAACGCCGCGAGGCTGCTGAACGGTCGCACCGCGTGGGGAACGCAACGATCGGGTATCCGCTGCCTGTGGAAATCATCGGAATCGTCATTCTGGTCGGTGTCATCGCCTATGTCTTGTACAAGAAACGCGGGAGGAAGGGACCCTCGGGGAACGTTTGACTCACCCGACCGCGCGTACCGCGCCGGGCGCAGTGGATCACACCGCACCCTGCGCATCATCGAGGCGGCCGCCCGTGCACGTACTCGCGCGAACGCGGAGGCGTACAAGGATCCGGAGTCGACAGCTGTCGGGGAGTTCCTCGGATCCGATGTATTGGGCCAGACACCCAGCCTGGCAGGATATTTCGGGTTGCCAGCCGCGACACGAGGCTGGTGCGATGGTAGCCGAACACCGTGAGCCGCCGGTGCCCGGCGTGAGGCAACGATGCCCGGCGAGCGCTCGACAGGCCGTTCCGGTGCCCGCCCGCCTTCGGACACCACACCGTAGGAGGTTCCCCGCACGAACAGAACACTGCCGACCCGCCGCCCCGGCCCGACCCGATCGAGGCCCCTCGGCAGCGTCACCCCTAATCCTGACCTGTCACCCGTACAAGGAAGCTCCATGAACATCCTCACCGCACTACCCCTGGCCGTGCTGCGCGTGCAGTACACGATCGTGCGCTACCCCCTCCACGTGATCGATGACCGGGTGATCTCACACCTGGCGCCATCAGCACCGGCTCGACGGCTGTATCGGGGTGGCCTCGGCCTGCTCGATGGTGCCGTCGGCACCGTTTTGGGTCACCAGGACCGTGCCCATCGCGCCGCCAACGCCCCAGCCCCACCCCGCGTAGCCCCCGCCCCCGGCAGTGCATCCGTCAAGGATGACGATGCACGCGCAGTGGAAGTCACTGACGCTGAGGTCGAAGCTACCTCTCGATCCGCGACCGTCGAGCACGCCGAGCTGAACGAAAAGGCTGCGCAGCAACTCGACACCGATTTGCTCGCCGAGCGCCTCAAAGTCCAGGCGCCGCACCAACTCGAGCACTCTCCGAGCATCGACACCGTCGACCCGTCGACCGCCACCGTCGTAACCCAGCTCACGGACGCCGCGAGCACCGAACCCGGCACGACACTGACCGGAGAGCTGGCCGACCGCGTAGCCGAAATCGCCCGCGCCGAGACCCCACCCCCGGGCACCGGGACAACCCCGACCGGCAAGCACCACTGACAACCAGACCAGCGCGGCCGAACCACCGGATACGTTCGGAGTCGCCTCTCACATTGACCCTGTCACTCACGCCTTTACGACCAGTGCAGCAGCCGACCGGCCGCCAGGACCCGAGCGTGAGGGCCGTGCCACCGCTGTGGTCGGGTTGCATTGCTTCCGTCAGGAAATTACGCGCGGCGGGTGCGCTCGTACTCGACGAGCACGCTGCCGCTGACCACTGATGACCCGGCCCAGGGTTCGATCGCCACACAGCGCGCGAACCCGGAGCCGGGGCGCCGGGGTAGCCGGAACCTCGCATGGGTACTCGACCGTGCATGTCGACCACCTCTGGGAACCCCGCCGATCCGAACACCGACTTCTCACCGGGGCCGCGGCGCAGCGGCGTCCCCCCGGCGGGAACGACGCCGGACCCGGACGCTGCCAGCCACCTGCATCCCGACCCCGCCCGACGTAAGGGCATCACACACACCCGTACCGGTGCGCTCTGGACCGGTCTGGTCACCGGAGTGCTCATTCTGGTGCTGCTACTGGTGTTCATCCTGCAGAACCTCGACAGCATCACCCTGGAACTATTCGGGTGGGACTTCACGCTGCCGCTGGGTGTGGCGCTGCTGTTCGCCGCGGTGGCCGGAGCCATCATCATCGCGGTCGCCGGTGGTATGCGGATCCTGCAAATCCGCCACGCCGCGAACCGGCAACGCGCGCTCACCACCGATCCGTGAGAACCACCTGTCATACGTGTCGAGGCCGGTGCACGCCCCCGGACATACACCTTCGAAGCGAAACGCGATCAGCGACAAGAAACCCTCGCCCAGATCGAGAACCGGCGAACTCAATACCGACCAGTACGATTCACACCATCATACACGTCGAACGAAGGGGCCGGTGTCTTGCAGAAGAGAGCGATAGCCACGCGGCAGACTGTGCTGACCGCCGCGGCCAAAGTGTTCAACCGCGTGGGCTACACGGAAGCAGCCTTGCACGAGATCATCGCCGTTGCGGGCGTGACGAAGGGCTCACTGTACTTCCACTTCAGCTCGAAAGAGCAACTGGCACGGGCGGTCATCGACGAAGGCTGCGAACGTTTGAACGCGGTATGTTCTTTGCAATTCGACTCTCGCACTCCGGCACTGGAAACGCTGATCGGAATCTCGTACGTGATGGTCGACACGGCCAACAACGACGACCTGATCTCGGCTGCGTTCCGGCTGCTCAACGAAATCGGCGACTTCCGCGGCACCGGGCCCGCGGTCTTCGACCAGTGGTCCTCGACCTTTCGAGCACTGGCGGCGCGGGCAGTCGAGGAAGGCGACTTCCGCGAGGGCACGGACCCGGACGAGGCGGGCCGTCTCCTGCTGGAGATGGCGTTAGGCTCACGCCTGGTGGCAGTCGCAACCGCCACATTGGCGGAGTTGTCCGAGCGTATGACTACCGCATGGAAGGTCTTCCTACCCGGACTGGTCGCCAATGCGAAGGTCGAATACTTCTCCCAGTTCGCCGCACGCCGACTGTCCTCGGTCCTCGTGCCCGCCTAGTGGGAATTGATCAGCGAACCTCCAGCGGATAGCTGTCCAAGGGGCAGGCTCACCGACGAGGAAGAGAACGCGGTCGGGCTCGGACCGAAGGCCCGGTGGTTGGTGGAGGACGAACTCATCGCCCTGAGCGTCGACTTCACCAAGGATGAGATATGGAAGCCCTATACGGTCGTCGACCGCAACCTGTTCACCGGGCAGAACCCAGCGTCGGCAGCCGTACTGGCCGAACGACTGCTCGAGGTCTTGTAGCGAACCACTGAAGTCCGTCGGCTGCGAGCAACAGATCAAACCTTGCCCACGTCGCAGGCTACGCCATCCCAGCGTGAAAGGCCGCCGATTCGATGTCGATCCTCGATCGGTGCGGGTGGAGGACCTGTAGGCGGATGCAGAGGAAAGCCGCCGACACCTTCCCCGGTGTCAGCGGCTCCTCATCCCGTCCGGGAACGCTACGCAATGTAGGTCTTACCCGGTCAAGGGTGACAGTGACGCCATATCGCCTCTCGGCAAGTGGTCGCTCGCAGCGACTTTTCTGGTGTGGTACCCGGGGTATGCGCGCCACCGTCAGCTTCTTCAACAGCGGACAAGCCGGTGGTATTCCGAGGAGGCGTTCGCCGAAGCCGCAGCGCCGCAGGCTTCACCGGTGGGAATCGCAGAGATGCAGCGTGAAGGCGGGATTGCCCGGTCGAGGATGCCGTCGATTTCGCCAGCGACGCGACGGCGGCGTGCATGTCGTGGGCGCAGATCGCCGCACAGCTCGGCGTACCACCCCCAGCCGCCCGCGATCACGTCGCCGTGACCGATCAGGGCTGGCAGGAGGCAATAGTCGGCCACGAGAATGCCCGGGCAGCACGGCTCGACGACCAGACCAGGACCCGACGATCGTCGGCAGAGCACCGTGGGCCGCTCCGATGCACCGCTCACCGAGCAGGAGGCGAAGACCACGCCCACTAATCGACTTCTGAGCCGCAGTCAGCGTTGAGGCCATGAAGATCGTCGATTCCCTGGACGGCCACCGACTGTCACGCGCGGGCCTCACCGGCGCGAAACACGACTGACGCGACCGGTGAGGCGATAGGTACACCGAACGGCCGGCCCGCTTTGTTACACGACTTTTTCTGGTGCCCCGTGGAGGCCTGACGTCGACAGGCAGTCGACAGCGGACTGCTTACGCCCTCGTCCCCTTTCGACCTCGAAGCTTCAGGAGACGGATCGACGGTGAGGTCATCGAGGGCCACCGGCCCTGCCGGTCCATGCGATGCGGCCGGGCACCCGAAGGATCGCGCATTGCTATGTGAGCTTGGGCACGACCGAACAGCCCGCGCAACTCCCCAGCTATCGATTTGCTAGAAAATAGGGCGTGGATTCAGAGCAGGTATTCGGTGGCGGCGAGCCGCAGCGGGTAGGCAGTTTCCGGTTCGTCCTGGACGGACAGCGGTGGGAATGGTCCGATACCGTCGCCCAGATGCACGGGCACCGGCCCGGCGAAGTCACGCCGACCACCGAACTGCTGCTCTCCCACAAACACCCCGAAGACCACCCCCACGTCGCCCGGGCCCTCGACCGGATGATCAACGACGCCGAACCCTTCAGCAGCAAACACCGCATCATCGACACCACCGGAAAAATCCGACAGGTCGTGGTCGTCGGCGACCGCCTGCACGACGACACCGGCCAGGTGATCGGCACCGCCGGGTTCTACATCGACATCACCGAGTCCCACCGCGACGACGTCAAAGACTCCGTCGACGAAGCGGTCGCCGAACTCACCGAATCCCGGGCCGTGATCGAACAGGCCAAGGGCGCCCTGATGCTGGTCTACGGCATCCCCGCCGACCGTGCCTTCGGCATCCTCACCTGGCGCTCACAAGAAACCAACACCCGACTCCGCACCATCGCCGAACAGATCGTCGCCGGCCTCGCCGAGTGTGAACCAAACTCCGGTCTGCGCACCTGGTTCGATCACCTACTGCTTACATCCCACGAAAAGGTCCGGCACCCATAGGTAACGGTTCCGCTGGCGGCGGCTCAGACGGTTGCGTCGGCCCCCGGACCGGATCTCGGGCTGCCGGGCTCGATGGTGAGGTCGGCGGTATCGGCGAAGACCAGCCGCCCGTCGTCCAGGGCGACCGCCCACCGATGCACGGGCGCCCACTCGTGTCCGCGTTCGGCCGTATCGGTCAGTTCGGAGTAGTCCTCGATGATCACGCCGGTCGCGGCTTGTCCGAACTGTCGTTGGACCAGCACCCGGGTACCCACGGTCACGGTTCGAGGCTCCGGTTTCTTGTCACTTTTCTCGGGCATGCGTATCGAACCTCCTGCTCGCGGTGTTCCCGGAGCATAAGCATGACCCCTCCACTGCAATGGCGCCGCAACCGCACCCACGATGCCAACTAGTCCAGGGAACCGTGTCAGCAGCGTTTCAGACCTCGCCGTGATCCCTGCATCGCGGTAACCGAACAGACGATGCGGCGCCGGCGCCTATGCGGTGTCATCGCAGGAAGGCGCCTGGGGTTCATCTGCGGTGGCCTTCAGGCGAGGGAAGAGTCGATGCGCGTTGCGGGTGGTCAGGGCGCGCCAAGTGTCACCATGAGGTTGTTCTGCGGAATCGATGGATGCTATCTGGCGTGCGGTCGCGGGTGCGGGAGTCCAGCAGTAGTCGCTGCGCCGCCGCCGTGCGTGAAGACCCACGAGATGTCGGGATACCGCAGGAAGACGCCGGCGAAGACCAGGTCGCTGACGGTGCGGGCGGAGTCGAACAAGAACTCCAACATCGGTCGCGGCCGACCCAGTGAAACGGCCTCGTGACCTGGCGGCGACGTCGGATGCACGAAGACGACGGCACGGCGGCGATCAAGTTCGGTCCACACCGGTTCGAACAGGGCGTCGCCGAGATAACGTCCGTGCGCGTTGGTTTCCACGGCGACGCCGTCGCTGCCGAGAACATCGAGGGAGTAGGCAATTTCCCGCAGAGAACCGTCTACATCCGGTAGAGGCAGGTTGGCGAAATGACCGAAGCGCCCCGGATGCTCCCGCACCAGTTCGGCGGCGAACTCGTTGACTTCCCGGGCGAGCGCGCGGGCGGCCCCGTCGTCACCGAAGTGTGTACCGGGCGAGGACACCGACACCATGGCGGTGTCGATCCCGCCTTCGTCGATCAGAGCGAGATGGTCGGCCGCCTTCCAGGTGGGCCAGCCAGGCATCCCGTCGGGGTGCTGGTGCCCGGCAGTTTTCGCTGCGTTCACGTACCGGTCGGTGACGAAGTGCGCGTGCACATCGATGAGCGATTCGGCGGCCGTGCTCATTGTCCCTGCCCTTCACGATGACCGGTGGCCGGTCCGGCGGGGCCGGTCGCCCTTCCTTTCTCGTTCACGATGCGGTTGCAGTGATCGAGGGCAGCACGGTGTGCGTGCCGAAGCTGCGCCGGCTGTACACCAGGGGGGGTGCGGTCGGTGGTCGAGCAGCCCCGCACCGCGCCGAGGAGCAGGGTGTGATCCCCTCCGGGGATCTCGGCCGCGACGTTGCACTGCAACCAGGCTGTGCTGCCCATCAGGCGATGGTAGGCCTTCCTCGAATTCCCATGTTGCAGTGGCAAATCTGCCCTCGCGGCGGCTCGCGAAGCGCATCGCCGCCTCGTGTTGCCCGGCGGAGAGGATGTTGATACCGAAGGCACCGGTCCGGCGGACGATGCTCAACAGCGTCGAGGCGTTGTCGAGGGCGACCGAGATCATGGCCGGCGTCAGGCTCAGGGACGCGAGCGAGCTGACCGTCGTGCCGTGTGGCGTTCCGTTGTCGTTGGCGGTGACGATGGCGACCGGTCCGGTCACTCGCGCCATCGCTTCTTTGAACAGTTGTGCGTCCATTGTTTCCTCTGCCTCCATGTGTGGTCCTCGTCCAGGCCGTCCGTGCCCCGGCTCGGGGGCCGGTATGGGCTCGGCGACTGGCGTGGACGCTAGAGAACGGTGACGAGCGGCAGGTTGTGGGTTCCGGAGAACACCACGCACTCGGTGTGATTCATCATTCGGGTGGGATCGGCCATCCCGACCAAGTCGGCGAACAGGGCGCCGGGCGGCAGTCCCGTTCGCCGGGTCAGATCCAGCGCGATTGCCGCCGCACTGTCCCGCATATCGGTATCGCGGTGGTCGACGCAGACCGGGACGAGGTGGCCGGGCCGGGTGAGATCCCCCGGCACGGTTACCGGATCCACCAGGGCGCGGGCAGTGGTGGCCCGGTCGGCGGCGGAGATACCGGTACCTGTCCCTCGTACGGCGTCCACCCCGACGCACATCCGGGCTCCGCCGGTGTCGAACGGGTTCATCGGCGGCAACAGCAACTCCTCACAGCGCCGGCGTGGGAGTGCGATCTGAACGAATCCCGACGAGTGACGGATCACGAAGGCCGCCGCAGTTGTCGACGCATCGTGTGCGGCGACGACGACGAATCCGTGCCGGTGGGGGCGGGACACGACGACGGGTCGTCCCGCCGCAAGATGCCGGGTCACATCGCTGCCCGAATACCCTTGCTGCTCAGGGCCGGACAGGGAGTCCGGCCACGCCAACCGTGTGTCGTCGATGTCGCGCTCCGGGGCTGTCAATGTCATGGGAGTTGCTCCTGCCGTCTCGCTGTTGTCGTCCGCGGGCGCTCAGACGAAAGGGGAGACCTGCTCCTCGATTTCGAGCAGGGCGCGGCCGTAGATCTCCTGGTTGATGTTCACGTTGACGAACGCGTGCCGGGAACTGGTCTCGAGGTCGCGCCAGATCCGCTGCAGCGGGTTGACTTGCGCGAAACTGGCCCGCGCCTCCCACATTGAGCAGGGTCTCGACCGCCTCGCGGCAACGCTGGGCCGCGTGGGCGGAATCCATCCTCGCCCGCGCCCGTTCGATCATCGGCATCTGGACAGGGTGGTCACCCAGGCCGTGGAGGCGCAGGAGCGGCCGATTTCCAGCGCCACCTCGAGGAAGGTGCGGAAACCCTCCTCGGAGCCACCGAAGCGGGCCGGTTTGATGATGTCGAACAGGCCGGCATTCCGCAGGGCATCGATGTTTTCCTGCGGAACGCGGCGGTCCTCCTCGGCGCGCGCGGCGTTCGACCGCAGCGGAGGTGAGAGGTCGCGGGCAGCCGCGACGAGGCGTTCGCGTTCGGTGACCGCCGAGGTCGAGAGGGCGGCCGTGTCGGTGAGGGTCATGGTGAATCCTTCGGTCGATGATCCGGATGGGAAAGCCGGCGAACCCGAGTGCACCAGGTCGCGAATAAATCATGCGCCGAGAAGGCCACCGGCCCTCCCCTCCGCCCTGCACAGCCCAACCACCGACATCCCCAGCATTCCGCGGCCTCACCATTCACACCGGCAGACAATGTCAGAACCTATTAATTAGTGTTAGAAATATCGACAACAGTTGAAAGCCTTCGCGCAGTTGATCTGGGAGGTGCGCCGCACCCGCAACTCCCAGGCGGTGTCGGACTTCGTCTGGGCCTGCTGGGAACTGCACGCCTACTTGGCCGGGATCGGTAAGGGACTGCTGCTCGACACCCTGTACCTGAGCATCATGGACGTCGGGGTGTCCTACCTGCGGGCGGTGCTCGAAGCGACGGCACCCGCCGTGCATCTGAACCCCCTCGCCGAGGTCATGGAAGACCTCGTCAACGCCCTCGAAAGCCGCGACACAGCCGGGGCGATCGACGCCCTCCGCCGCACCGACCCGACCATGATCCTCCGCGAGCCCACCGCCCCCTGACACGGATCACCGTGATGTGCGGAGGCGGTCGTCGCCACCTTCAAAGAAAATCGATTTTTATTGCGATAATCGTCGTTATCTGCAATGCTTGTGACGTGGCCCACTCCCCGGCCCTGTTGATGCGAGACCCGGTCGTGACCGAGAAGTTGGAGCGAAATCATGAGTGACGTGCAGGTACCTGTGTTGATCGTCGGCGGCGGCGGCGCCGGTTTGACCTCGTCCATGCTGCTGTCGCGGCTGGGGGTGGACTCACTGCTCGTCTCGGCCTATCCCACGACGTCGGTGCTGCCCAAGGCGCATGTACTCAACCAGAGGACGATGGAGATCTTCCGGGAGGTCGGTGTCGCGGATGCGGTCTACGACCGCGGGACGCCGCCGGAAAACATGCAGGCCACCGGGTGGTACACGGGTTTGACCGGACCGCATGACGGTTACGGCCGTGAGCTCGGCCGCCTCGAGGTGTGGGGTGCCGGCTACACCGATCCCGACTATGTCGCGGCCAGCTCGTGCCGTACCAGCAACCTTCCGCAGATCCGGCTCGAACCCATTCTCCGCGCGCACGCCGAGTCCCTCGCGGGAGCGGAGAAGATCCGGTTCAATCACGAATTCGTCTCTCTGGAACAGGATTCCGACGGTGTGGAGGCCCGGATCCTGAACAAGGACACCGGTGAGCACTACACCGTGCATGCCCAGTACGTGCTCGGGTGCGACGGCGGACGCGCCGTCGGCAAGCAGCTCGGGGTGCAGATGGAGGGCACCCGCGATGTGATGCGGATGGTGTCGGTGCACATGACTGCCGACCTGTCGCAATGGGCTCGCGATCCCGAGGTGCTGATCCGGTGGCTGGTCAACCCCGACTTCGGGGGTTCCTTCAGTGGCGTTCTGGTGCCGATGGGCCCGGATCATTGGGGCCCGGCATCGGAGGAATGGGTCTTCCACATGCAGTACGCGGTCGACGACGCCGCCGCACTCGATCGCACCAAAGTCCTCGACCGGATGCGCGCCACCCTGGGTCTGCCCGACTGCGAGCCCGAGGTCCACAACATCAGCCAATGGATCATGGAGGCCCTGGTGGCCGATAAGTTCCGGGTCGGCCGGGTATTCCTGATCGGCGACGCCGCGCACCGTCACCCACCGACCGGCGGACTGGGGCTCAACAGCGCGGTGCACGATGCACACAACCTGGCCTGGAAGATCGCCGCCGTCCTCACCGGCGCGGCCGGCGAGACGCTGCTCGACACCTACGAGAGCGAACGCAAGCCCGTCGACGCCTACAACGCCCAACGCGCGATGGAAAACGCGTTGAACCACTTCACCATCGATCAGGCGATCGGGTTGTCGCCGGACTTGACGGCCGAGGAGAACTGGGCGCTGCTGCGTCCGATGTGGACGGACATGCCGGGCTCGGCCGAGAAGCGGCACGCTCTCAATACCGCCATCGGTTCGCAGACCATGGAATTCCGGCATCACCACGTCGAATTCGGTTACACCTACCCCGTCGGGGCGATCGTCTCGGACGGCACCGCCGAACCGGAACCGCTCGACGCGATCCGGCTCTACGAGCCCTCCACCCGGGCCGGGCATCCGCTGCCGCACGCCTTCGTCGAACGCGAAGGTGACCGCCTCTCCCTCGCCGAACTGGCCGGCGACGGCAAATTCCTCCTGATCGCCGGCGAAGACGGACAGGCGTGGTGCGAGGCCGCCGCCAAACTGGCCCTCGAACGCGACATTCCGCTCGACGCGATCCGGGTCGGTGTGCTCACCGGGGACTACATCGACATTCGCTGCGCATGGTTGAAGAACCGCGCCATCGGGTCCCATGGCGCCGTGCTGGTGCGCCCCGACCGCTTCATCGCCTGGCGTTCGCTCGGCGCCGGCGAGGATCCGTACACCGATTTGCAGCGGGTATTCGATCAGCTCCTCACCCCGACACCCTGACAGGTGCCGCGCATCCCACCCTCTACGAGTCGACAGGAGACCGAGATGGCTCAGCCGATCTGGGAACCGACCCCCGGTGACGTCCACGCCGCGCAGATCACGCGTTTCACCAGGTTCGCCGAACAACGCCATCACCTGACGTTGCCGACCTACGGTGACCTGCATCGCTGGTCCGTCGAGAACCTCGGCGATTTCTGGCAGGCGGTCTGGGACCATTTCGATGTCCATTCGACGACCACGCCGGGCCCCGCCTTGACCACATCGGCCATGCCGGGTGCAACCTGGTTCGCCGGATCACAACTCAACTACGCCGAACACCTCCTGCGACAGGGCAACCCGGACTCGGTGGCGATCATCGATGCCGCCGAGCCCGGCGCCCACACCACGACCCTCACCCGGCGGGAGTTGCGCAGGCAGGTAGGAGCGCTGGCACACACCCTGCGCAGCAACGGAATCGGACCCGGTGACCGGGTGGTCGGCTATCTGCCCAACATCGCCGAGGCGGTCGTCGCGTTCCTGGCCACCGCGACGCTCGGCGCGATCTGGGCATCGTGTGGGCAGGACTACGCGGTACCCGCGGCGCACGCCCGGCTCGGGCAACTCGAGCCGGCGGCCTTGATCACCGCCGACGGGTACCGCTTCAACGGACAAGTCCGCGACCGGGCCGACGCCGCAGCCGAGTTGCGGTCCCTGCTCCCGACCGTTCGACTGGCGATCGCGGTCGACCGCGTCGGCGCCGGCGTGGCAGGGATGACCGCGTGGTCGGACGCGACCGACGGAGAATACCCCCTCGAACCACTGCCGGTTCCGTTCGATCACCCGCTGTGGGTGGTGTTCTCCTCGGGCACCACCGGGGTGCCGAAAGGCATCGTCCACGGCCATGGCGGGGTGCTGCTCGAACAACTCAAAATCACTGCGCTGCACTTCGATCTGGGCGAGCGAGATACCTTCTTCTGGTTCACCACACCGAGCTGGATGATGTGGAACAGCCTCGTCGGTGGCTTGCTGGTGGGGGCGACCATCGTGTGTTACGACGGCAGCCCCACGTTCCCCGCGGTGGACGCGTTGTGGGACATGGCCGACCGGTTCGGTGTCACCCTTCTCGGCACAAGTCCCGGCTACCTCCTCGGGTGCATGAAGGACTCCCCTTCCGATCTACGCGGGCCACGCGCCCTCGACATGCTGCGGGGCGTCGGAGTGACCGGAGCCGCGCTACCGGCCAGCACAGCCGAATGGTTGGCCCACCAACTCGGGCCCCGGGTTCGCATCGCCTCCACGAGCGGCGGCACCGACGTGGTCACCGGATTCGTCGGCAGTGCACCCACCCTGGCGGTCTGGTCCGGAGAGATCTCCGGACCGTGTCTCGCGGTGGCCGTCGATGCCTTCGACCCCGGCGGCCACTCGGTGACCGGGGACGTGGGCGAACTGGTCATCACCGAACCGATGCCCTCGATGCCGATCCGGTTCTGGAACGATCCCGACGGGGACCGATATCGGGAGACGTACTACTCGATGTATCCCGGGGTGTGGCGCCAGGGAGACTGGATCACCATCACCGACCGCGGCAGCGTCGTGATCCACGGTCGCTCGGACTCGACGTTGAACCGGCACGGTGTGCGTATGGGCAGCGCCGACATCTACGACGCCGTCGAGCAGTTGCCCGAGATACAGGAAGCGCTCGTCCTCGGTGTCGAAGACTCCGACGGCGGGTACTGGATGCCGCTGTTCGTCGTCCTCGTCCCGGGGATCCACCTCGACGACGAACTCCGGCACCGGATCGTCGACACCATCCGGGCCAGCGCCTCCCCCCGGCACGTGCCGGACGACATCATCGCCGCACCCGGGGTCCCGCACACGCGGACGGGAAAGAAGCTCGAGATCCCTCTCAAACGGCTCATGCAGGGCGCTTCGCCTGCGGCAGTGGTCGATCCGGCGACCGTCGATGCGCCCGAACTCCTCGACTGGTACATCCAGTTCGCCGCCGCACGCACCGCCCCCGACAACCCGCACCGGGACGCCACCGCAGCCCGGTCCACGACCCCCGCATAGGAGAAACGATGAGTCTGCATCGATTGACCACCATCACCATCGGAGTCCCCGACCCCGGGGCCACCGCCGACTACTACCGCGACTTCGGCCTCACCGACCTGGGCGAGCACCGATTCGGCACCGTCGACGGCGGGGAACAACTGCGCCTGGCGTCGGCGCCGCAACGACGGCTGCTCGAACTCGGCATCGGAGTGCACGACAGCGACGACCTCGCCCGCATCGGATCCCAACTCGACCGCCTCGCCATCGCCTACAAGGCAGAGGAAGGCTCACTCACCGTCGAGGACCCGAACTCCTCCCTGACCGTCGTCGTCGAGATCGCCCCCGAGGTGAAGCAGAAGCCCGCCCCGGCACCACTCACCAACGGACCGGGCCGCCACGACCGGACCGACGAGCGCGCCTCCGCGATCAGCCGCACCGGACCGGTACGACCGCGCAAACTCGGGCACATCGTCATCGGCTCCCTCGACCAGGACGCCAGCCAACGGTTCTTCGCCGAAGGTCTCGGTTTCAAGACGAGCGACCGGGTGCCGGGACTGGCCAGTTTCATGCGCTGCTCGGAAGATCACCACAACGTGTTGATCCAGCAGGCACCGCTGAACTTCCTGCACCACACCGCGTGGGAAGTCGAGGATGTCGACGAGGTCGGACGGGGAGCGACGGCCATGCTCGAAGGCCACCCCGACCGGCATGTCTGGGGCCTCGGCCGCCACCACATCGGGTCCAACTTCTTCTGGTACCTCAAGGACCCGGCCGGCAATTTCGCCGAGTACTACAGCGACCTCGACTGCATCGTCGACGAACAGCTGTGGAAACCGGAGGTCATCGAAGGCGCGAAAGGCCTCTACAACTGGGGCCCGCCACCCCCGCCCTCGTTCCTGGCACCCGAAGACCTCGCCGCACTCATGACCGGCTCCCATTCCGCCGGCTAACCCACGCTTACTCATCTCCACACCGAAACTAGGACGCCACATGCGCATCAGCAGCGTGAACAACCGTTTTCACGTCATCGACGGCGACGTCGCACTCGACATCGAACACGCCAGCAATGGCCGCTTCGCCGCCTCCGGATTCGACATCTACGAACGCTGGAACGAGCTCACCGACTGGGCGCACTCCCTTTCCGCGGACAACTACCGGCCGTTCGACCGTGCGGCAATCGGCGCACCGGTCGCGATGCCCCGGCAGGTGTTCGCGATCGGATTGAACTACCGCGATCACGCCGCCGAATCAGGTCTCGACGAACCGGACGCGCCGCTGGTGTTCACCAAATTCCCCACCTGCATCACCGGCCCGACGGCGCCGATCGCGCTGCCCTCCGACAACGTCGACTGGGAAGTCGAACTGGTCGCCGTCATCGGCAAGAAGGCCGAGCGCGTCTCCGAGGACCGCGGGTGGGAACACATCGCCGGATTGACTGTCGGTCAGGACATTTCCGAACGAGCGATCCAGCTCGCCGGGCCGGCACCGCAATTCGGGTTGGGGAAGTCCTTTCCCGGATTCGGGCCGATCGGTCCCGCCGTCGTCTCGGTCGACGAACTGCCCAACGTCGACGACCTCGAGATCGGATGCTCCCTCGACGACGAAGTGCTGCAGAAGGGCCGCACCAGCGACCTGATCTTTTCCATCCCCGAACTGGTAGCGCGAATCTCCGCGATCTGTCCGCTGCTGCCCGGCGACATCATCTTCACCGGAACACCCGCCGGCGTCGGCGGCGCACGCTCACCGAAGCGGTTCCTCCCCCGCGGGGGGACCCTGGTCAGCTACATCGAAGGCATCGGGGAGCTGCGCAACCCGCTGATCTGATCCGACAGCCGACATCACGGCAGAATCAAGTGTTTTCGGGAGGCGGCGCCCACCCGGGCCGCCTCCCGACAGCACGTACCCGCACAGCCACGGTACGCGCTTTTCGCGGACGAGATCTGCACACTACTCGGACGGCACCCCGAGCTGCGAACAGCCGAGCAACGCGTCGGTTGTTCGGGCGATGTGTTCGGTGAGCAGACGTTGAGCATTCTCCACATCGCCCGACAGCGCAGCCTCCATGATGGCTCGGTGCTCCCCCGCGAGATCCCTCCGGTCGTGGGCGAGAGTGTCCGACCAGACCCGGTACAGCTCGGCACCGTCCCGAAGCGAATTGGCAATCGACTGCAACCGGGGGCTGCCGCAGCCCGCGAGGAGGGCCTGATGGAAGTCGCGGTGCACCTGCAGCCACTGACAATTGATACGGCCATCGGGCAGATGCACCGGTGTCCGCTCGAGGGTGTGATGGGTCGACACCACCAGCGACTCCCACGCCAGCCCGCCGTGCTCGATGGAATCCTTCAGGGCCATCGTCTCGATCTGAATCCGCACATACGTGATGTCCTTCAGATCTTCCGGAGACACGTCCACGACGTTGAATCCTCGCTGCGGATTCGCCACCACCAGCCCCTGCTCACCCAGCCGTGTCAACGCCTCCCGGACCACGGACAGGCTGACCCCGAAACGTGCGCCGAGATCAGCGATCTTCAGCCGAACCCCGGGGCTGACCTCGCCATTGAGGATCTCGGCCCGAACTTCGTCATACACCACCTCGGTCCGCGTGGTCTTCACCCGATCAGCCATATTCCAAACATTACGCTATTTTGACGATTTTTTGCTGAAAGATCGACTTTACTGACGGCCAACGGGGCCCGACGGGCAGAGACCAGGGCGACCGCACGCACGCTTGCTCGAGGGAGCGCATCCCCGTAATCCAGCCTAGGTGACCCATGCGCCGAATCGGTCGGCCGTTCAACAGGGCTACTGAGCCGAGCTGCTTGATACGGCAGGATCAGACAACAGTGAACGGTGTACGAGCCGAACGAGACACCGGCGCGGGCAACCTCGTCGAACACGATGCTGCTGAACCAGAAGCTCTCTTCGATGACGGGGTGACCGTCGGGGCTTGCCGTCGGTCTGCGTCAATACGCCAAGCTTCGGTCCTTACGAGCGTGCTTCATTTCTCGCCCGGTGCGATCCGGACGAGCGACGCGGAATCAGGGTGGGCATCGCACGCCGGATCGGTTCGTCGACGGGGCTGGTGGCGAGCATCAGATCGAGCGCGGTGGCCGCAATCTGGTCGAACGGGGTGCGCACCGAGGTGAGAGGGACCGGAAGACGTTGCGACAGTGGGATGTCGTTGTAGCCGACCAGGGCGACGTCGTCGCCGACGGTCAACAAGCATCGGTGCGCGGCGGCGACGACTCCGAGTGCGAGGTTGTCGTTGGCGGCGAAGACGGCCGTCGGACGGGACGCGGAGCGGAAGAGCCGGTTCCCGGCCTCCTCGCCGTCCTCGATGCCGAACGTCGTTTCGACGATCCACTCGGGCACTTCCGCGATTCCCGCTTCCCGGAGCGCCTTTCGCGCCCCGGCCAGACGACCGACGGCGGTGGACGCGAACAACGGGCCCGACAGGACGGCGATGTCGGTGTGCCCGAGGTCGATCAGATGGCGGGTGGCGAGATAGCCACCGGCCTCGTCGTCGCCGACCGAGGACGGACTGATGCCGTCCGTACGAAGCACAAGCGCGTGGGGCACGCCGCGCTCCCGCAGTTCACCCGGCAAGGGATCGTCTCGCCGGCTCGAGGCGACGATCAGGCCGTCGACGTTCCGGGCGAGCAGCGTCCTCGCCGCGTCGGACTCGTCGGCGGGGTTGTCCCCCGTGGTGGCGACGACCGTGAAGTAGCCGAGGCGGGTCGCGGCCCGGCTGATCGCCTCGTACATCAAGGCCATGACGGTGTCGCTCAACCGTGGGACGAGGACGCCGATCGTCGCGGTCTGCCCGCGGCGCAGGCTCGATGCGAAGGTGTTGCGCCGGTAGCCCAATTGATCGGCGACCGCCCGCACTCGTTCGGCGGTCGCGGAGCGGGACGGCGGCACGCGGTCGTCGAGCACGCGGCTGACGGTCGAGGTGCTCACACCTGCCGCCTCCGCCACTTCACGCAGCGTCACGACGTGCTTACCGTCCCGCGCCCGCTGGGGCGCGCTCCCATTGGCTTCCATGGTCTTCCTCTCTACCGCCTCGGCCCGGTCCTCAGCGCGTGAGGAAGGCCTGATCACATCCGATTCAGCACGTGACCCTTGACACAGCCCCGATCGTATCGCACGATGAAAACGTTCACGGGAACGTTCCCGGGAACGTTTGCACAACGCAGATCCTCCGATGGAAAAGAGCAACCATGAGCACACTCGACCTCCGCGGCCTCACACCGGCGCCGGTGACACCCTTCACCCGTGACGGCGCCGTCGACTACGACGCCATCCAGCGCCTCGGCTCGTGGCTCGGCAGTGTCGACGGTGTCAAAGGCCTGGTCGTACTCGGCCACGCCGGCGAGGGCACCTTCCTCACCCAGGACGAGCAGGTTCGCGTCATCGCCGCTTTCAAGGACTCCGTCGACGGCCGGCTGCCGATCATTGCCGGCATCACTGGCGAAGGCACCGCCGTCTCCGTTGAGGAGGCCCGCCGCGCAGTCGACGCCGGCGCCTCGGCCGGCCTGGTCTACCCCTCCCACGGATGGCTGCGGTTCGGTTACCAGGACGGCGCCCCGCAGGATCGGTACAAGGCGATTCACGAAGGGTCCGGCCTGCCGTTGATCCTGTTCCAGTACCCCGACGCCACCAAGGCCACGTACAACCTGGACACCCAGCTCGAGATCGCCGCCCAGCCCGGTGTGTTCGCCACAAAGAACGGTGTGCGGAACATGCGCCGCTGGGACCGTGAGATCCCGGTCCTGCGCCGCGAGAACCCCGACCTGCAGATCCTGAGCTGCCATGACGAGTATCTGCTGCACACCATGTTCGACGTCGACGGCCTGCTGGTCGGCTACGGCGGACTCGCGCCCGAGCCGCTGGTCGAACTCATCGCAGCAGGCAAGGCCAAGGACTACCCCGCGGCACGGGCCATCCACGACCGCCTCCTGCCGGTGACGGCGAACGTCTACCACCGCGGCTCGCACATGGAAGGCACCGTCGCCCTCAAGGAAGGCCTCGTCGCCCGCGGAATCCTCGAACACGCCACCGTGCGCTCACCGTTGTTGCCGCTGGCCGAGGGCGCAGGTGCCGAAATCGCCGCCGCGCTGCAGTCGGCCGGGCTGACCTCGGTCGTCGCCCACGCCTGACCTCGCTCGAACCGTCACTTCGGATTCACGGAATCCGCCGCACGCGGTGCCACCGCGCCACGTGCCGGTACCGCCGCCCGGCCCGGACACCCCGGGCCGGCCGGCACCGCCCGCAACAGACCCGGCCCACTTCTGGCCGCAGGTTCCGTTCGCCCCTTCCGAGCCGGCAGCGTCGGATGACCATCGTCAGTTGCGCCACACTCCTCGTCTGCGGTTCGAACACCAGAAAGTAGGCTCATCGATGAGTCAGCCATCTCGCACATCAGCCGATCCCGTCGGAGGCGATTCAGTGGTCGCAGACACCCCTCCGCCGCCCGGAGGTCGCGTCCGGCCGCAGCGGCGGTACTGGGTTCGGACTCTGGCCATGGCCGGTCCCGCATTCATCGCCGGAGCGTGGCAGTTCGGGCCCGGCAACCTCGCCAGTGCCGTCCAAGCCGGCAGTGAATACAGCTACTCCCTGATCTGGGTGATCGCCGTCTCGACGATCTTCATGCTGGTCTACGCCGACATGAGTGTCCGCCTCGGCATCCGTACCCCAGTATCGATGATCAGCTCGGTCAAAGACGTCCTGGGCCGACGCGTCGGCGTCGGCGCCGGCATCGGAGTCTTCATCATCACCCTGTGTTTCTCCGTGGGCAACGCCGTCGGATCCGGACTGGGACTGTCGATGGTCTTCGGCGGGTCCCCGATAGTGTGGTCCGCCGTCTGCACAGTCTTCGTCGGACTGATCCTGTTGTTCCGCAACGTCTACCGCACCGTCGAACGCGTCCTGCTGGTGATCGTCGCCCTCCTCGCGGCCACCTTCGTCTTCAGTGCCATCATCGCCAAACCGGACTGGTACGAGGCACTCAACGGGGTGGTTCCCAGCATTCCGCCGGGAGGGCAGCTCCTCGTCGTGGCCCTCGTCGGCACAAACTTCTCCCTCAACGCAGCTTTCTTCACCTCGTACGGCACCCACGAACGCAAGCGCACTGCAGCCGAATACCGGCAAACCACCATCGCCGACACCATCCCGGGCATCGTGGCACCCGGTATCATGACTTCCCTCGTGATCATCGTCGCCGCGGCCGTCCTCGGCCAACAGAACACCGAAGCAACCACCCTCGCAGGCCTGGCCAAGATCTTCGAACCCATCGCCGGCCCGATCGGATCGACAATCTTCGCGCTCGGTCTCTCCGGTGCCGCGTTCTCCGCCATGGTCGCCAACGCCACCGCCGGAGGCACCATGCTCTCCGACGCGCTCGGCAAAGGACCGTCGCCCAGCACGCTGACAGCCAAACGCACCAGCGCCGTAATCCTCGCCTTCGGACTCCTGATCACGATCCTGTTCACGAAATCCCCTGTCCAGCTGATCATCTTCGCCCAGGCATTGACCGTCCTGATCGCACCGTTCCTCGGGCTCCTGCTCCTCGTGATGAGCAACAACTCCCAGCTGATGGGCAATCTCCGCAACACCTGGTGGAAAAACATCATCGGCGCCCTGGGATTCATCTCGATCCTGTCCCTGTCCGGCCTGCTGATCTACGAACTGCTCGGCTGACACCGACATGGGGCGGCACACTGCCCACCGCAGTGTGCCGCCGTCGTCCCGTGCAAGGAGACTCAGGTCCTGCGCACCGACTGCTGCATCCACCCCCGAGGAATCAGAAACCATGCCACACTTCGTCGTCGACTACACCTACTCAGCCGAAACCGCTGCTGGCCGTGACACGTACCGATCCGCACACCGAGCATGGCTCGCCGAATTGGTCGTGCACCGGACCGTCATCACCTGCGGCCCCTACGCCGATGACAGCGGTGCCTTCATCCTCGTGGAGTCCGACACACCCGACGCGGTCGCACAACTCTTCACGCACGATCCCTTCGTCATCCACGGCCTCGTACCCGAACATCGAATCGTCGAATGGACGCCGGTGATGGGTCGTCTGTAGAACGACGATTGGCGGCCAGCGGCGACGGGGCACAATCCTGACCGCGCCCCGCCTGATTCAGCGAAATATAGTGCACAGCAATGCCGGACGCTGCGATGAGGCCATCGAGAGCAGGCCGCAGTCGGCGCGGGTCCGGCGTGAGTGCCGATGCAAGCGGGCAACGCCATGCCGCACGTCTCCGATCGGAGCCACCACGCTCATCGCCCCACGACGCAGTCCACGGAACAGCAACAACATGCCCACTCCGGTACCGATCCCCGACCAGACCGGTGGGGCAAGTGAGCGCAATGGTCAACTCACCCCGCCGGCGCGTCGTCTCAGTCTCGCGTGTACACCTCCACGCCCCCGACAAACGTTGATTGGACACCGATCTTCGAGATCTGGTCGTGCGGGACTTCCAGCGGATCCTCTTCCAGAACAACGAAGTCAGCGAGCCGGCCGGCGGCGAGTGTGCCCTTGCGGTCTTCCTCGCCGGTGGCAACCGCTGATCCTGCTGTGTAAATCGCGAGGGCTTCGGTCGGCGAGACACGTTGCGATGACCCGACGAGGGCACCGTCCCACCCGGTTCGAGTCACCATGCTCTGCATCGCCAGGAGGGGTTCGACTGCTCCACAGGGGAAGTCGGAGGACCCCGCCACGGCTACTCCGGCATCGAGGAACGCCCGGTGTGCAAACATCCGCTCTACCCGGTCCTCGCCGTACCAGTCGATGAGATGGCCGCCATGTTGGTGGACGTAGTTGCCGAAGGGGACCGCGATCGCGGAAAGCTCGTTCATGCGTCGCAAGATGTCCTCGTCCACCACACTGCAGTGTTCGATGCGGTGCCGCAGTCCGGGTCGCGGCATTTTCTTTTGCGCGGTTTCGAATTCGTCGAGGACGAGCCGGATGGCGCGGTCGCCGTTGGCATGGACGCAGACTCGGTTGCCGTCACCGTGCACCTTCTGGACCACCTCGGCGAGCTCCTCACGGGTGAGCACCTGGATGCCGTGATGCCCGGTGTCGCGGTCCGGCTCTTCCAGAAGGAGGGTTCGTCCGCCGACAGCACCGTCGACGAGCGCCTTCACTCCGACAAAGCGCAGGTGGTCGTCGCCGAACCCCGAGCGTAGGCCGAGCCGGTGTACCGAGTCGTAGTGCTCGGCGGCGAGAAGGAATCCGACACGCATCGTCAGCAGGCCCTGCTCGCGAGCGGCCTCGAACAGACGAATGTCCGCGGGCCCGGAAAATGCGTCGCAGACCGATGTCAACCCTGCTGCGTGCCAACGCCGAATCACATTCCCTAGCGCTGTTATCCGTTCGTCGAATCCTAACTCTGGTACGACCGTCCTCCCGTCCACATCACCCTGGGCGTAGGCGAAATCGGTGAGAGCACGCTCATAGAGAATGCCGTTGAGCCGACCAGTTCCGTCCCGTCCGAAGTCACCTCCGCTGGGCGGCTCCGAGTTGTCCGTGATGCCTCCCGCGGCAAGCGCTGCGGAGTTGACCACTCCCCAATGACAGGCGACGTGGAGGACGATCGTGGGAACGTTCCCGGTGACGGTGTCCAGGTCCCAGCGGGTCAGAACGCGACCTTCGGGCATCTTTGCATCGTCGTAGCCCACCGCGCGGACCCAGCCTTGTCCAGGGTCGTCCTTGGCCGCAGCACCGATTTTATCGAGTAGCTGCGTGAGCGTGGATGCCTGCGAGGGTGACACGTCGAGCTTCAGTTCGTTCTCGGCGGCCATAGCGAGGTGCAGGTGTGCGTCGTGAAATCCGGGTGAGATTACGGTGTCTCCCCTGTCATCGACCCAGGCGGTGGGGAATTGTCGGAGCAGTTCGTTGGTGTCGCCGAGCGCAACGATGCGGTCACCGATCATCGCGATCGCGTTGGCGGATTCCGCAGCGGAGGTGAGGATTCGACGTCCGCGAACGATGCGCGGTCGTGCGGGTGTGTCCATGAGATGGTCCTTAGCTCGTGATGGTGGTGGTGTTCAGTCGACTTCCGCAACGACATGACGGTCGGCCGAGACGTTGAGGCTGACATCTGTGCGCTCCGAGTGAGGGGCCGGCCGAGTTCGCATTCGCCGGGCGAGCAGGACCACACACGCCAAGGTGAGCAAGGTGAGGGCCACGTGGTACCCCGCCACCATGGCGATGCCACTGCCGGCGAGGAGCCACTGAGCGATGAACGGCACCATTCCGCCGATCAACGTTGCCGACAATTGGTAGGCCAAAGAGATACCGGTATAGCGGATCCGGGCGTCGAACGCTTGCGCGAGGAAGCCGGCCAACACCGCAAAGTAGGCCGGACTCGTCAGAGCACCGAGAGCGAGGCCGACGTAGATCAGAGCAATCTCCCCTGTGCTGACCAGCGCATAGACAAGTGGAGTCAAAATCACCGTGGCGACCAGCGCCGTCACCATGATTCGAGTACCCCCGAAGCGATCCGCCAGGAGTGCGCCGATGGGTTGGACGAAGAACTGCACGATCGTTGCCAGCAGCAAGGCCGACAAGATCGTCGATCGGCTGACACCCAGGTCGGTGGTCGTCCACGCAACCATGAACGTGCCCATGAAGTAGGCCCCACCGACACCGATCGCCGCGGCTCCGATTCCGAGAAGGAGCGGGACGGGAGCGGTTCGGATGGTTTCGAGTGCCGGCGCCTCGGAAATCTCCCCATTTTCCCTCGCCGCAAGGAACTCCGGCGATTCCTCCACACCGATTCGAATGATCAACCCGACCAGAAGCAGTACAGCCGAGAAGAGGAATGGGATCCGCCAACCCCAGGCGGCGAAATCGTCCGCCGGGAGTGTGCTGACGCCCAGAAAGGCCAGGGTCGCCAAGATGTTGCCGACGGGCGATCCCTGCTGCGCGAAAGCACCGAACAGCATGCGTCGGCCGGGCGGCGCGTGCTCGGCGGCGATCAACACCGCACCACCCCACTCGCCGCCCAACGCGAGTCCTTGAACCATCCGGAGCAGGATGAGCAGAACGGGGGCGGCGATGCCGATCGACGCATAGCCGGGCAATAGTCCGATGGCGGTACTGGACAGACCCATCAGGACGAGGGTGGTGATCAGCGTCTTCTTCCGGCCGATCCGATCGCCGAGATGGCCGAAGATCACACCCCCGAGGGGGCGAGCCAGAAAACCCGACCAGAACGTCGCGAACGAGGCGAGCAGTCCCACGGTTGGCGATGCCGACGGGAAGAACACCTGCCCGAAAGCGAGTGCGGCCGCGGTACCGAAGATGAAGAAGTCGTACCACTCCACCGTGGTGCCGATCAACGCGCCGAAGCCTGCTCTCCGAGCCCCGCGAAGGTTCGGGACGGCCTCGGAACCCGGGCCGGATGTAGCGTTCATGCCTTCTCCTCGAAAGAAATGGAGCCATGAGCCGGCTCACAATCACGTGCGTGGAGATAAGTGTGAAGAGTGCTGCTATAACCGTCCAATATCCATTTCGCAGCAGGCCAATGCCTAGGAGGCATGGTGGAGATTCGTGTACTTCGATATTTCCTTGCCGTCGTCGACCACGGGTCGGTTACGGCGGCCGCCCGCGCGGTGAGAGTGGCGCAACCCTCGCTCTCCCGGCAACTCCACAATTTGCAGCAGAAGCTGGGTGTCGAGTTGTTTCGCCGCGGACCGGGCGCTTTGCGTCTGAGTGTCGCAGGCGAACGTTTCCTGCCGCTCGCGCGCGACCTCGTGGCACGGGCCGACCAAGCGAGCTCGGTACTCAGGCACCTCGCCCGAGGCGACGACATCCCGCTGACGATCGCGGCGCCGGCGACCACCATCGCCGACGTCCTCGGACCGTATCTCGCTGGTCGATACCTGCGGTCAGGACTGAACGACATCATCGAGCGGGATACCCGCACCGTGTACGACGTGGTCCAGCGCGGAGATGCCGACATCGGCATCTCGACGTTCCCTCCACCCGGGTCGATGGAGACCCGTGTCATCGGCCGCGCCCCGGTGTGCGCACTGGCATCACCGGAACACCCCCTGGCCGGACAGACCCAAGTCCCCTTAGCCGACCTCGTTCAAGAATCGCTCATCCTGATGCACCGCAACAACGCCGCCCGACTCGCATTCGATACCGCCACCGCCCGCCAAGGCCTCGCCTACGTCGACCCCCGAGTTGTATCGGTGACATCTGTGGCCAGAGCACTCGCCGCATCGGGCCAGGGGGTTGCCGTACTGACCGACCAACCCCTCTTCAACCTCATCCGTGTGCCGATCCGAGTCCCCGAAGGCATCCTCGCCGTCACCCTCTATGCGGGCTGGGATCCCGAACACTTCGCCGCGCCCGCAGTGTCGGCACTCGTCGATTCGATCTCCGACTATCACCGAAACGTCCTGACGCCGACGGCGGAAATCACCATCGCCGACCTACTGCACCCTCCCGACCGACCATGACACCGGCTCTCACAGCGCGAGAAAGTCAGCGAGAGCCTGCGCCACGAGGGCGGGCTCGTCCTCGGTGGGGGGGGTGCCCGGCGCCGGGAACGAGCGTCGCTCGCGCGCAGGGATGCGGCGCGCGAGATCGTCGGCGAACGAACGGTGAGGAAGTCGATGTCGATCCGACGCAGGGGCCCCTGGCTAACCTGGCCGTTCGGTGACCGGTGGTGGCGGTCAGCAGCTGACCACCACCACTGGCGCCGCGGCCATCGTGTGGGAACAGACAGGAGCTGCCTAGGCTCGGGCCGCCGCGGGAGATGCGGTGAATCCGTCGCTCGGCGCGAACCGTGCCAGCACGTCCTCCGCAGGTTCTCCGGCCACGGCGGCGATGAACGCGAGAATGTCCTCCCGGGTGTCGATACCGATCAGCGTGTCGGGTTCGGAGAGGAAACCGAACAGGGCCGCGGCGACGGGTTCGCTGACGGTCGCCGCCGGGAACAGCAATTCGGCGTGGACCGCGTACTTCGGGTCGCCGAGGAACAGGCGGGTGACCTCGGCGGCCGCGTGACCCCGTGTGTGCCAGTGCTTCTCGAACTGCTCGGACAGCCAGTCGGCGGTGAACTCGCCGTCGTGCCCGCGTGCCGCGTCGACGAGCGCAGCCACCTGCACGGCGGTGTTCTGGGCCCCCTGCCCGGCGAGGGGATCGAACGCGATCGCGGTGTCGCCGATCGCCGCGACCACGTGGCCGCTCCTGGTCGTCCCGACCGCGCGCCGCACCGTCGGGGTGACCGCCCCTTTCAGCCACGAATGCGGGTCGGACTCGATCACCTGCAACTGCTCGATCTCGGGGGCGTCGTGCGGGAAATAGTCGCGGTAGAAGTCGACGACGGTCTGCCGCGCGGAGTGCACGTCGGTGACCGCGGCGAACCGCTCCTCCCACGGACTGCCCGGCTTCGCGAAGCCGAGGAAGCTCCACGTGGCGCCGGCGTCCTTGTGCAGGTACGGGCCGAGCCAGGCCTCACCGAAATCGGTGTGCAGGTTGAAGAGATTGTGCGCGCCGCCCGCAGCGGACCGGTAGCCGAAGGTGTCCGGGCCGTGTCCCAGGCCCTGCAACGTCACCAGCAGCAGTCGGCGCTGCGGTTCGCTGTACACGGTCCGTTCGGTGTCGACCGGGAACAACGTGGACAGCCCGCCCTTTCCGGTCGCCACGAGTGTCAGGTCGTGGTCGGCGGCAATCGCATCGAGGTCGTCGGGGTTCACCGCCCGGACCTCGAAGCGGCCGCCGCGGTCCAGGAAGCGGCCGAGCCGGTCGTCGGCCCGCAACCGCACGTCGACGCCCTGCGCGACGTACCGGAAGTCGGGGTCGAACTCGAGGACATCGGCGCGGGTGTCGCCCTCCCCCGTGTGCAGACGGGTGCTCATCCCGGTCGAGTGCGGACCGTCGGCGTAGAGGTCCTCGATGATGCGGGCGTCGGCCTCGCGGGACTTGCCGAAGTAGACGGCGGTGCCGGTGGCCGGGACGTCGTTGCGCAAGGCGTCGCGGTCGCGGTCACTGTAGAGGGTGACGGTGAAACCGGCGTCGACGAGGCCGAGCGCGGCGGTGGTGCCGGCCAGTCCGGCTCCGACGACGGCGGCGGCGGCGGCGGTGCGGGGTGTGCTCATGGGTGCTCCCGGTGGTTGTGGTGGTCGTTCAGGAGTTCGTGTACGCGCGGTAGCGGTCGGTCCGCGTCGAGAGGTCACCGCCGAGGCGGTACCGCGCACCCCGGTGGTCGGTGGGAAGCCGGTCGCCCTTTCCGAACAGCTTGTGGCGCAGGGTCCCGTCGGTGTAACCGGTCGGGTAGGCACCGCGGGCCTGCAGCGCCGGCACGACGTGGGTGACGACGTCCTCGAACGATCCCGGCGTGATCGCGTACGCCAGGTTGAACCCGTCGACGTCGGTGTCGGCCACCCACTCCTGCAACTGCGTCGCGACGGTCTCGCCGGAGCCGACGAACCGCGGCCCGAGGCCGCCGATGCTCGCCCACTCCGCGATGTCGCGGACGGTCCACTCGCGGCCGTCGTCCGCGGCCTCCTGGAATGCGGCAACGGCCGACTGTATGGCATTGCTCTCGACGTTTCCGATCGGGTCGTCGAGGTCGTACCGCGACAGGTCGATCCCCATCCAGCCGGACGTGAAGACCAGCGCGCCCTCGAGGTCGGCGTATCGCCGGTACTCCTCCTGCTTCGCGGCCGCGGCCGCGTCGGTGCTGTCTGTGATGACGGTGGACAGCGCGTAGATCCGCGCCGAATAGGGGTCGCGGCCGGCGTCCACGAGTGCCTGCCGGATCCGTGCGACGGTGTCCTTCAGCACCCGCTTCGACGGCGGCCCCACGAAGATCGCCTCGGCGTTCTCGGCGGCGAACCGGATACCGCGCGGCGATGCCCCCGCCTGGTAGATCACCGGCGACCGCTGCGGCGACGGTTCCGACAGGTGGATGCCCGGGACCGTGAAATGCGTTCCGCGGTGGCCGATGTGGTGCACCTTCTCCGGATCGACGTACACGCCGCGCTCGGTGTCGCGCACAACGGCGTCATCCTCCCACGAGCCTTCCCACAGCTTGTAGAGCACCTCGAGGTACTCGTCGGCCTGGTCGTACCGGGTGTCGTGGTCGAGTTGGTCGGCGTCACCAAAGTTCCGGGCCGCGGACGGCAGGTAACCCGTCACGACGTTCCACCCGATCCGTCCCCGGGTGAGGTGGTCGAGGGTCGAGAGCCGGCGCGCGAACGGATACGGGTGCTCGAATCCCGTCCCCGTGGTGATGCCGAAACCAAGGTGTTCGGTGACCGCTGCCATGGCCGAGACGAGCAGCAACGGGTCTGCGACCGGGATCTGGGCGCCCTGCCGTAGCGCGGCCTCGTCGGTGCCGCCGTAGACGTCGTAGGTGCCGAGCACGTCGGCGATGAACAGGCCGTCGAACAGCCCGCGTTCAAGGAGCCGGGCGAGGTCGGTCCAGTAGCCGAGGTCGGTGTAGCGGTGCGACTGGTCGGCCGGGTGCCGCCACAGTCCCGGCGACTGGTGGGCGACGCAGTTCATGTCGAACGCGTTGAAGCGGATCTGCCGGGTCATGCCGGCGCGTCCGCGTCGCGCACGCTCTGCCGCTGCCCGGCGCTCCAGGCGTACGGCAGCGGATCACCGTTCAGGACGTACGCCCCCACCGACTGCTGCTTGTAGATCAGAGGGTTGTGTGCCGAAATCGTGCGTGCGTTGCGCCAGTGCCGGTCGAGACCGAGTTCCGACGAGGTGACGGACGCGCCCCCCACCTCAAACAACTGCGCGGTCGCGTCGAGGACGAGGCCGATCACCACGGACTGCGCGCGGGCTGCGGCGGCCTCGGCGCGGTCCAGGAGTTCAGGGTCCTCACCGCCGGCGTCGAGCAGGCGGTCGAGTTCGTCGGCGACGGCGAGCACGGTCGCGCGGGCGCCGTACGCGGCGGCGGACAGCTTGCCGATCACCTGCTGCACGAGCGGGTCGTGCCGAGGCAGGTCGGCAGCCGCGTGGGTGAACGTGCGGGTGCGGGCCCGAACCCACTCCGCCGTGTCCGTCTCCGCGCGGCGGGCGATCCCGGCGAGAACGGCCAATTGCACGAGTTGCAGGTAGGACGTCGCGTAGGTGCGGCCGGGCGCGCCGTATCCGGGCCCGAGGATCCGTTCCTCGGGCACCACGACCCCCGAGAACGTGGTCGTACCGCTTGCGGTGAGCCGCTGTCCGAAACCGTCCCAGTCGTCGGTCTGGGTCACGCCCGGAGCGTCCGCGTCCACCAGCACCGACACCCGCTCGCCGTCGCGGTCGGCCGCGACGAGGATGTGATCGGCGTAAAGACTGCCCGTGCTGTAGTACTTCACGCCGTCCAGGACCCAGGTGCCGTCGTCGCCGCGGCGCAGCGTCGTCTGGTACCGGTCGGCGGCTCCTACCCCGGGTTCGGTGATGGCGTTGCCGACCAGTGTTCCCTCCGCGGCCGCACGCAGCCACCGCTCGCGGTTGTCAGTCGGGGCGACGAGACGCTGGTCCTCGACGAAGCTCCAGTGCACCCGAAGCGCCTGGGGCAGATTGGATTCCGCGGCAGCCAGATCGACCAGCAGGCCGAACAGCTGTCGGACCGACGCGCCGAACCCGCCGAACTCGACGGGGACGCGCAGGGCACCGAACCGCGCGTCGCGAAGGAGACCCACCTCGTCGAACGGCAACCGGCGATCCCGTTCCCGCCCCAGCGCGCCCTCGGCGATCCGGTCGAAGATCGGATGGAACCGATCTTCGAGTTCGCGGTCGGTCACTGCCTCGGCCTCGATCGTTGAACTGCTCACGTGCCTGCTCCTCGGTGCGTCGACGATGTCGACACCACGATGGGCGATCCAACCGCATGGGGGCACTACTTACGATCGCGCAGAGTCGAACGCTCGGCACGCGAGGTCTACGGTGCCGCTCTACCCGCACCGCGCACTTCGAGCCAACCGATCATCGAAAGAGGAATCGGTACTCCCGGTGAAATCGGCTGGAGCAGAGGCAATATCCGCAGCTTCGCTAGCTTCCCGACCCGACGTCGATCGGCACCCGAGGTGCCGAACGGTGATCACTGGCGATGGTTACCACGCATTCCACTCGCGTGCCGAGAAGTGAACGAACGACGGTGGGCTCTTCCATACTCTCTTCGTCGAGAGTCTCCTCGTCGATGCTCTGCTCGTCGAGCGAACCGTCCTCTTCGGGAACTCCGACGGTTGCCTTCGGTTCGCGCGTCGCCAACCAGCACAGGATTGCCCCGAGGCACACCACAGCAGTTCCCACCCAGAACGTGAGACCGAGTGCCGTGGCCAACATCAACGATGAGAATGCGGCGGACAGTACAGGCGTGAAGTACGAGGCAGCGGCGAGCAAGGTCATGTTTCCGCGCAGGATTCCGACATTCCACAGGGCGTAGCCGAAGCCGATCGCACACGCCGCCACCAACGTCGCCGCGATCGCGGTGAAGCTGAGGTGCATCGGCTCGCGACCGGACAACAGGTACATGCACCAGAACGACACGGCCGTCAGCACGAAGAACGGAGTAATGCCGTTGTTCCCGTTTGCGAACAGCTTGGTGACCGTGCAGTAGCCCGCCCAGATCACTGCGCCGGCGAACGCGAGCGCGTAGCTCAGAGGATTCGAGCGCACGTTGTCGACAGTGCCTGCGACGTCCAGTCCGGCGTCACCGCCGAGAACGACGGCAATGCCGACTACCGATAGCACGATGCCTGGCAGGGTCAGGCGCGAAGCCTTCTGTCCGGCGAACACGATCGCGAACACCACCGTCAGGCTCGGCCACAGGTAGTTCACGATTCCGACTTCGATTGCCTGCCTCGGAGTGTCCGCCAGTCCGATTGCGAGGGCAAAGCACACCTCATACGCGGCGAACATCACGGCACCGGTGACGAGATACGTCCGACTGAAGTCTTTGAACTTGGGCCATCCGACAGTCACCGACAGCAGAATCGCACAGCACGAGTAGATCATCGCCGCGCCCCCGATCGCCCCCAGGCTATCGGTGACCAGTCGGATCATTCCGACCATCGAACTCCACAACACAATCGCCAACAGCCCCGCCGCGGTGGCACTTCGGCTCGACTTGGTCACTCTCACAACAACACTCCTCCTTTTACGTGCTCGTGAACTTTCGGTGAAACCATCGAGTTTCGGGCGTTTTCGCCAGCCGCCGGGACATGAACCACCACCGCAACCGCAGGTCGTGGTGGCACGTCAACGGCACCCGCCCGCTAACACTGCGGTAACACAAATGTAATCTGTGATCACATATTGGACAAGGTCTTCGTCGAGTGAGACATACCACTGTCGGGGATACGGGACGTTCAGACCGCTTGAACTCGCACAGATTTCACCCTCGAGTGCCCGAAAACCACTGGTCGAGATCCGATCTCACGCGGTGCGCAGTGGACCCCCACCTGCCCGACTGCCCTGTCGACCGCTTGGCGGTGCGGCCTGGCGCCCTTGAATCCGGGCGGGCAAGAGTGGCGATTGCCGAAGGCGCGTCCGCGCAGCCGGCGGCAGGCGTCATGGACTGGGCCTTCATATAGGCCCGGCTCATCTCGATCCTCAAATGTTGATATATCAGTCGCATCGTACATGAGTACCAGCATCGTGCGAGGTAGAGAGGCCAAAAGCGGCGGACCCCGAGTACAAATATCACATCAGGGGGTTGTGTGATCTGTGATCTCATCCTATTCTGTGTGACGAGACGCACATCGCATCGGTGTGTAATTCCGAACCACGATCGCAGGCTTGGAGGGAGTTCGATCCTCATCGCGTCTCGCGGTGCAGACGCCGCCAGCGCAGGACCGCCGCGTTCGAGGCTCGACTCATCTCTTCTCACACCGAACACCCCGAACACAGCTGTCCTACAGGGGTCTCACGTCAAGCCAGGACCGACTAGAAACGTCAACGAGGAGCTCGATATGGCCACCAATCCACTGGACGACGCGCCACTGTCCAGGTTTCACAAGAAGCTTGCCGTGTTCTCGTCGGGAGGACCGTTCCTGGACGGATTCGTCTTGTCCATCATCGGTGTCGCGATGATCCAGATCGCGGATCAGTGGGGCCTGTCAGCCGTGGAGCAGGGACTGGTCGGCGCATCGTCGCTGATCGGTATTCTCCTCGGTGCATTCGCCGGCGGTTGGTTGACCGACCGTTTCGGGCGAGAAGTCTTGTTCACCGTCGATTTGATCGCGATCGCCGCGTTTTCGGTCGCACAGTTCTTCGTCCAGGACGTGATCTGGCTGATCGTGCTTCGCCTTCTCATCGGCATGGCCGTCGGCGCGGACTACCCGATCGCCACGTCGCTGCTGACGGAGTTCACCCCTCGCAAGTACCGCGGCCCGTTCCTCGGCGCATTCGTCGCCATGTGGTTCGTCGGCGCTGCAGCAGCGTACGTAGTGGGCCAGATACTTGCCGAAACAGGAAACGACAACGCCTGGCGCTGGATGCTTGCCAGCGCCACGGTGCCAGCAGTGCTGATCGTCGTGGCCCGCGTAGGTACTCCCGAGTCACCGCGTTGGTTGGTAAGCAAGGGCAGGATCGACGAAGCCAACAAGGTGCTGCGCAAGGTGTTCGGCCCCGGCGTCTCCGTCGCCGACCTCCCCGCGGAGGATGAGAACAGCGTCAGCGTCAAGGAGCTCGTCCGTTCCGGATACGGAAAGCGGATGGCGTTCATCACGCTGTTCTGGACCTGCTCGATCGTCCCCCTGTTTGCCGTCTACGCTTTTGCACCTGCCATTCTCGGCGCTCTCGAACTGGAAGAGGACGCGGCGCATATCGGTTCCGCCGTCATCACGATCCTGTTCCTGGTCGGATGCATCATCGCCCTGTTCCTCGTCAACCGCATGGGACGCCGTCCCCTCCTCATTCACAGCTTCCTGTGGGCCGGTCTGGCACTACTGCTGATGGGAGCGTTCCCCGAGGCACCTACCACGATCATCATGGTTCTCTTCGCCGCATACGCCGTACTGATCGGCGGCACGCAGATCCTGCAGTGGGTCTACCCGAACGAGCTCTTCCCCACCGAGATCCGTGGCACCGCGGTAGGCATGGCCTCATCTCTGAGCCGCATCGGTGCAGCTGTCGGAACATTCCTCGTACCACTGTCCCTCAGCGGCCTGGGCATCGGCGCGACCATGCTCATCGCAGCCGTGATCACCTTGCTCGGAGCGGTTCTGTCCCACTTCTGGGCACCGGAGACCCGAGGACTGTCCTTGACCGAGAGCGCCTCGCTCGGGATCACCAGCTCACCGGTATCGCCCGCACGAGCGTCCCAGTCGTAACCTCTACGCCTGCTCTCGGTGCTGCGCTTCGAGGAGAGCCCGGATTCGATCCGTCGCATTGACGAGCGAATCGTGGTTGACGCTCGCAGCCGCGACGTCGTCCCCTCGAAGCGCAGCCTCGACCAAGCGCTCTTGGAAGACCGACAACGACTCGACGTTCCCTGAGTCCAGGGTGCCCCGGGCACCGACGATCTTGTATGCCCTGCAGTGGTGCCACAGATTGCGAATCGTGTTGACGAGCACCGGGTTATCACTCGCACGATAGAGAATCGACAGCAGTTCCTCGTCGTGTTCCAACAATTCGACGACGCGGCCCTCGACGATCGCGACCCTCATCGCCTCGAATTCGGTTTTCATTCGCTCGGCGTCGGCGCGGGTGATTCGAGTGGCCCCGAGTCGGGCAGCCTCGACCTCCAACAACAGTCGGACGTCGTAGACATGGACCAGCTCTGCGAAGCTCAGTCCCTTCACGACAGCACCCCGGTGCGGGACCCGCTCCGCGAGACCTGCCTCCTCGAGCCGGCGGATGGCCTCTCGAACCGGCATGACACTCGTGCCGACCTGGGCCGCGAGGTCGCGGATGCGCAATCTCGTCCCGGCAGGCATATCGCCATTCATGATCGATTGATGGATCATCGCGTACACCTGATCCGTCAGGAGAGTCGGCTCGACTTTCTGCGGAACGGTCACGGCTGCGATCCTAGCGGGGCCTGAGCAGGGCTCTCCCGAATGCTGGGTGGAACGGATCGCAGCGCGGTCGCCCTCACGAGTAGCCGGTTCCATCCCAGTCATATGGCTCTCGCCCTTCGCCCTGATCTCGACGTAGCCCCCGACCACTGCTGTCGGGCTCCCGAACAAGATGCGCCTCCGATCACATCAGCGCTTGTGTGATCTGTGATCACACTTTATCCTCATTGGAGCGGGTATGACCGGCATCACTGTTTTATCCCTGACAACGACGCGTCCGGACTGCGTGTTTCCCACGCAACCACTGCACGGCAGGAGTGCGCGTCCCGAATCACGAACTTGCCACGAACCGCCACCACTCCCGGCGCGAGACATGGCCCCAGTGAAGGAGATATCGAAGTGCGAGATGTAGTTGTAGTCGGTGCCGGCCTGGCCGGTCTGTCGGCGGGCTGGCGGTTGCGTCACTGGGACACACTTGTCTTGGAGTCCGATGAGCGCGTCGGTGGACGTATCCGTTCCGAACGTCGCGGGTCGTATTGGCTGAACTGGGGTGGCCACGTTTTCGCCGGCGGTGGATCGTCCACCGAAGCCCTGCTCAACGAGGCCGGGGTGATGTCGGTCGACATCCCCGGGTCGCTGCAGGCCCTCTCGATGAACGGGAAGTTCCTTCGCAAGGGACACATCGCCACCTATCCGTTCCGGATCCCGATGTCGCTGTCGGCTCGGGTGGCGACCATGCGCGCCGGCATGAAGATCGTTGCGGGCGTCGGAAAGTACACCGGAGTGGTACGCAAGCGCGCCGGTGAGTCCGGAGCGATGCGCCAGCAGCGGATCTACGACTTCGCGAACGACGAATCCTTCCTCGACTTCGTCGGGGACCTGCCGGAGGACGCGGCCGCGCTGTTCAAGACCACCGTCACCCGGTCCGCTGGAAACATGGACCAGATCTCGGCGGGCGCAGGCATCGGATACTTCAGCCTGGTGCTCGGCTTCGGACAGGGCCTCAGCCGCGGCATCGTCGGCGGGCCGTCCACCCTCACCGAAGCCCTCGCCGCGTCGCTGGGCGAGCGCGTCCAGTTGGGTGCCGCGGTGCAGGAGGTCGTGCACAAGAAGGACTCGGTGATCGTTCGTTACCGCCAGAACAGACGCGACCACGAAGTCGAGGCGCGAACGGTCGTGCTGGCCACGACCGCGGACGTGTCCCACCGGGTCGGTGTCGATCTGCCGCAGGAGCTGCGCGACGCGCTCGCTCAGATCAAGTACGGCCCCCACGTCAGCTCGGCGTTTCTCACCGACGAAACGACGAAGCGTCCGTGGGACGACATCTATGCCATCGCCGCCCCCAAGCGTTCGTTCGCCATCGCGCTCAACCAGGCAAGTATCGTGCGCGGCACCGAGTCCGTCCGGCAGCCCGGCGGCAGCTTCATGACGTTCTCGCCTGCGGCGCTGGGCAGCGCACTGCTCGACAAGAGCGACGACGAAGTGGTGAACACTCACCTCGCCGACCTCGAGCAGATCCTCGGGCCCGGGTTCTCCGACACCGTCGTGGAAGCCAAGGCCGCACGGTGGAAGAACGCGTCACCGTACAGCTTCCCCGGTCGCGCAAAGCTTCAGCCCACGCTGACACGCGGAGCCGGCCGAGTCTTCCTGGCCGGCGACTATCTCGGAACGCTCTACACGGAAACCTCGGTCACCTCAGGGTTCTCCGCCGCTCAAGAGGTCGTCAGCGTGCTTGCCACCCACCGTCAGACCCGTCAACCCGAGCTGCTCACCGTGCACCCCGCCAGCGCCTGACATTCCCACCACCAGAACACTTGTCAACGATCTAGGAGTCATTTCATGTCCAAGCAACTCAGCGGTGTCCTCACAGCATTGACCACCCCGTTCGACGCCGACGAGCTCATCGACACGGACAAGCTGAAGCTCGTGGTGGACCGCTCGATCAAGGCAGGCGTCGACGGAGTCGTCGCGGCAGGATCGACCGGTGAGGTCGGGGCGCTGTCGTCGGACGAGCGCCGGCGTCTCGTCGACACGGTCATCGAGCACACCGACGGCCGAGTACCCGTCATCGCCCAGACCGGTGCCACGACGACCGCAGAGGCCATCCGGCTCTCTCGCGCCGCCGAAAAGTCGGGCGCCGACGTGCTCATGCTGATCACACCGTTCTACGAGCCGCTCTCGACCGAAGAGACGGTGGCGTACATCAAGGACGTCGCGTCCGCCGTGGAGCTGCCGGTCATGCTGTACAACATCCCCGCGGTCACGGGTGTGAACCTCGATCCCGGCACCGTTCGCTCCCTCGCCGAAGAGGTCGACAACATTCGGTACATCAAGGACTCGAGCGCGAACTGGGAACAGGCACTGCAGCTGATCCACCACCACAGCGACGTGATCGGCACCTTCATCGGCTGGGACTCCTACATCTACAGCGCCCTGGTCGAGGGCGCTGCCGGGGTCATGGCGGGTGCCGCAAATGTCGTTCCGGACGAGATCGTCGCAGTGAACCGGCTCATCGGCGAGGGCGACCTGCACGGGGCGCTCGCCAAGTGGCGCGACCTGTACCCGGTGATCGACGCGATGATCTCCGTTCCCTTCATCTCCGCCGTCAAGGCTGGTCTCGCTCTGCAGGGAGAACCGGTAGGAGCGCCCCGCCGGCCCACCGCAGAACTCCCCGCAGAGCAGGTCGAGAAGATCGGACAGGCACTGAAGGGGCTCGCAGAGGGGACTGCGTAAATCATGGCAGGCCTGGACTGGGCCGAGATGCTCACGACTGTGGCGGACGCCATCTGGGGACCGATGGCCTACGTGGTCCTCGGCCTCGGGGTGGCGTACACCGTCGCCACCAGAGGCATTCAGTTCCGACGCATCCCGGACATGATCCGGCAGCTGAGGGAAACCAGCGAAGGCGAAGGCGGACTGTCCTCCTTCCAGGCGCTTGTCCTCGCGCTCGCCAGCCGTGTGGGTGTCGGGAGCATCGCCGGTGTCGCAACAGCAGTCGGCGGTGGTGGACCGGGTGCCCTGCTGTGGATGGCCGTGACAGGTCTGGTCGGCTGCACCGTCGGGTACGCCGAGGCAACCCTTGCGCAGGTGTTCAAACGTCAGGTCGAGGACGAGGACCGGAAGAAGGCCAACGAGGACATCGGCGGCATGCCGTACTACATCAAGTACGGACTGAAGCTTCCCAAGGTCGCGGGCCTCGTCGCGTTCCTCGGCCTGGTCGGCTACGGCTTCATGTTCCCCGGATTCCAGGTCAGCACCATTGCCTCGAGCGCGGAGCTGGCATTCGGAACACCGACGTGGGTGCCGGCAGTGCTCATCACCGTGCTGATCGCTCTGGTGATCTTCGGAGGCACCACACGCATCGTCAAGGTCACACAGACTCTCGTACCGATTCTCGCAATCGGATACCTGACGTTGGCGTTGGCGGTGATCGCCGCGAACATCGAAAACGTGCCGGAGACGATCACGCTCATCGTGAACTCGGCGTTCGGTATCGACCCCGTGCTGGGCGGCATCGCGGGCGCTGCAGTTGCATGGGGCGTGCGCCGGGCAGTCTTCGCATCGGCGAACGGAATCGGTGAGGCGACGTTCGCCGCGGCGGCGGCACGGACGTCTCACCCCGGCAAGCAGGGTCTCGTCCAGACGTTCAGCATCTACATCGACGTGCTGCTGATCTGCATGGCAACAGGGCTGATGATGGTGGTGTCCGGGCAGTACAACGTCTCCGATGGTTCGGGCGGTTACCTCGTCCAGAATCTTCCGGGGGTGGAGGCCGGTCCGAACTGGGTCCAGAAGGCCATCGACACCTTGGTGCCCGGGTGGGGCGCAGCGTTCATCGCGGTAGCCGTGTTCCTGTTCGGTTTCACCTGCCTCATCGTGTACTTCTACGTGGCCAACTCGAACCTGTTGTTCCTGCTGAACGGGCGGAAGGGGCCGGTATCCAAGCTGGTCCTCAAACTCGGCACGCTCGCGATCGTGTTCGTAGGCTCCGTCGTGAACGCAGGACTTGTCTGGGCGATCGGCGATATCGGGCTCGGGCTCATCGCCTGGGTCAACCTCACGTGCCTGGTATTGCTCTTCCCGCTCGTCTACCGGGTCTACCGCGATTACGAACAACAGAAGAAGCGTGGACTCGACCCCACCTTCGATCCCACAGCGCTCGGCATCGACGGAGCCGAGTTCTGGGAATCGAACACCGTCACCGGACACAGCGTCTCTCGTTGAGGCGGTTCCGCAACTGTCCGTCACGCGAAAGCTGACTACCCAGCGCAACCCCGGTGCGGGCCGGCGCTTCTCGCGCCGCCCCGCTACTACCCAGTCGATTTTGGAGGATCATCCAGATGCCCAACACCACCCTCACCGGACATGTCGCCGTCAGCCGAGCACCCGGTGGTTCCCTGAACGTCCGGGACGACCTGCCCCCGACCCAGCACTACATCGCAGGAGCGTTCGACGCCGTCGACAACTTCGGTGCCCGCACCGACATCGTCGACCCGAGTACCGAACAGGTCATCGCCGCGGTACCCCAAGGGACCGCGGCCGACGTCGACCGAGCAGTCGCAGTCGCGGTCGCAGCCAAGAACGACTGGGCCAGACTCGTTCCCAAGGAACGCTCCCTTCTGCTTCACCGCATCGCGGACAGAATCGAGCAGAACGCCGAGGTGCTTGCGCGGCTCGAATCCGCCAACACCGGGAAACCTTTCGAAATATCGAACGACGACGTCGCAGGCACCGTCGACACCTTCCGGTTCATGGCAGGCGCACTGCGTGCGACCACGTCGATGGCTGCCGGAGACTACGCCGAAAACCACCTGTCGGTCATCCTGCGTGAACCGATCGGTGTGGTCGGCGTCGTTACCCCGTGGAACTATCCACTGCTGATGGCGGCGTGGAAGATCGCTCCGATCCTCGCGGCCGGAAACACGGTGGTGATCAAACCGTCCGAGCAGACCCCCTTGACGACACTCAAATTCGCCGAGCTCGTCGGCGACCTGCTTCCCGCGGGCGTGTTCAATGTGGTGTCCGGACTCGGACCGACCGTGGGAGCGCGGCTGACCGAGCATCCCGACGTCGACATGATCGCCCTGACCGGATCCGTCGGCAGCGGCAAAGCCGTCGCACGCGGGGCCGCAGACACGCTCAAGCGCGTCCATCTCGAACTGGGCGGCAAAGCACCCGTGGTGATCTTCGCCGACGCCGATCTCGACGACGCCGCGGTTTCGCTGCGTGCGGCGAGCTACTGGAACTCGGGCCAGGAATGTGGCGCAGCATGCCGGATCCTCGTACACGAGTCGGTCGCCGAGGAGTTCACCCGGAAGCTGGTCGAACAGGTGAGCACGTTCGTGGTCGGCGAGCCAGGAGCAGGCGACAACGTGGAAATCGGGCCCCTGGTATCGAAGGCGCACTTCGAGCGGGTCACCGCATATCTGGAACGTGCTGCGCAGCAGGGAATCACCGCCGCAATCGGTGGAGCTGCACTGGACGGACCCGGGTACTTCGTCGCACCGACCGTGCTCGTCAACGTCCCCGATGGCGCCGAATGCGCTCGCGAGGAGATCTTCGGGCCGGTGGTCACCGTCGAGACGTTCACCGACGAGGACGAGGCGATCCGCCGCGCGAACGACGTCCCGTTCGGCCTCTCGGCATCGGTCTGGACCGAGAACGCCAGGCGCAGCCACGAAGTCGCCGCGCGGATCGACGCCGGAACGGTGTGGGTCAACTCCCATCTCGTGCTGGCCAACGAAGTTCCGTGGGGTGGGTTCAAGGGATCCGGTTACGGACGCGACCTGTCGATCTATGCACTCGACGACTACTCGCGAACCAAGCACGTCATGCACAACCACGGTCGATAATTCACACTGTGGCCCGTCCTGCCCGGCGTCGATCGTCCTGCGGCGCCCGCCCTGTTCTCTCCGTGGGGCGGGCGCCGCAGCCGTATGCCCGGCGTAGTCCACCAAGAGGGGGCCGAAGACCATCCGTCGACATTGCTGCCGCTCACACCATCTGGACACAATCGGAGTAGTCATGAAGACCACCGCTCTGACCACACACCTCTACGCGCCGTCGACCGATCTGTGGGATTGGCAGATGAACGCCACGTGCCGGAGCATGGGAACCGATCTGTTCTTCTCCCCTGAGGGCGAGACGCGGCAGGCCCGCAGATACCGGGAAGACTTCGCTACCCGTATCTGCCAGGAGGAATCGTCAAATCCTGTGGATCGGGGTGTGTCAGGCGACCTCGGATACCGGCGTGTCCGGTGACGGTTCCGGGGTGATCTCGACGGGCCGTTCGAGGAGCTTGCCCTTGTGGAACAGCGCACCGGCCCGCACCAGCGCCACCAGGTGCGGTGCGTTCACGACCCGCCACCGGGTCTGGGCGGCCTCGATCAGCTTGTAGGCCATCGCCATCCCCGCGGCCCGCGAACCCGGCCCCTTGGTCACCTTGGTTCTCAATCGCACTGTCGCAAAGGTTGATTCGATGGGATTGGTGGTGCGTAGATGTATCCAGTGCTCGGCCGGATACCGGAAGAACTCGAGCAGCACGTCGGCGTCGTCGGTGATCTTCTTCACCGCCTTCGGGTACTTCGCGCCGTAGTCGAGTTCGAAGGCCTTGATCGCCACGTGGGCCTTGTCGATGTCCTCGGCGAGGTAGATTTCCTTCATCGCCGCCAACGCACCGGGATGAGCCGACTTCGGTAGCGCAGCAAGTACATTTGCCTGTTTGTGAAACCAGCAGCGCTGCTCCCGGGTTTCCGGGAACACCTCGCGCAGGGCCCGCCAGAACCCCAAGGCACCGTCCCCGACCGCCAGCACCGGGGCCCGCATCCCGCGCCGCCGGCAGTCCCGCAGCAGGTCCGCCCACGACTCGGTCGACTCCCGATACCCGTCGGAGAGGGCGACGAGCTCCTTGCGGCCGTCGGCGCGGACCCCGATCATCACCAACAGGCAAAGTTTCTCCTGCTCGAGCCGCACTTTCAGGTGGATACCATCGACCCAGAGGTAGACGTAATCCGCCTGCGAGAGATCCCGCCGGGCGAAGGCGTTCGCCTCGTCCTGCCACTGAGCGGTGAGCCGGGTGATCGAGCTGGCCGACAGGCCGGCACCGGTGCCGAGGAACTGTTCGAGGGCGGGCCCGAAGTCGCTGGTCGACAGCCCGTGCAGGTAGAGCAGCGGCAGTACCTCGGACACCTGCGCGGATTTACGGGCCCATGCCGGCAGGATCGCCGAGGAGAACCGCTTGCGTTCACCGGTATCGGGGTCGATGCGCTTGTCATTGACCCGCGGCGCCTTCACCGCCACCGCGCCGGCGGCGGTGACCACCTCCCGGTCGGCGTGGTAGCCATTGCGAACCACCAGTCGGTGACCGTTGTCGTCGATCTCACCGGCATGCCGGGCGATGTAGTCGGCGACCTCAGCCTGCAACGCCGCGGCGAGCATCTGCCGGGCGCCGTCGCGGACGATCTCGTCGAGCAACGACCCGCCCACACGCGCTGCATCGTGGGTCTCGTTGGAGTCGTCGTCGTGGTCCACTATCGTGAGCACGGGCGTACCTTCCCGCCAGCGTTGGCGCGCTGGTCTTGATCAGAATCCTGTTCGCGTACAGATCATCATCCGGGAAGGTGCGTCCTCCCGGGATCCACAGGTTTCGATCATTCCTCATCTGCCAGACCTGCCCGGTCCTCGAAGAATGCCGCACTCACGCGCAGACAGTGCGCGAGCCGTTCGGGATCTGGGGTGGCACCACGGAGTCCGAGCGCCGGTACGGTGGCGACCTCAGGCCTGGATCGGTGAAGGCGGACGCCGCCGCTGGTGGGCGCACAACCCGCCCGGCCGCAGGGCGGCTGACGGTCTCTGGCAGGCACCCCGGGCCGGGAAGACGTCACCCGCAGGCGTCGACGGTCCGATGATCTCTGATGCGACTGAGTCGGTAGTACAACATCTGGCGGTGATTCTGTAACTCCGCAGCCGTTGCGTCTACGGCGTTGCGGTGGGCGACGTCACCCAGTCCGGGCGGCGAGGACGACCGAAGCGGTGGTCTTGTGGAGGTAGTCGAATAGCTGACGGAGTCCGAAGGACCATTCGGGGAGGTTCTCGGTTGCACCGACTTCGTTGATCAGGGTGCCCAGGTGATCGCTGTGGATGGTGACGATGTCGCCCATTTTGTGGGTGAATCCTTGTCCCTCCTCGTCCCGGTCCTGGGTTGGGGCGAACAACGTGCCGGTGTAGAGGGCGAAACCGTCCGGATACTGGTGGTGTGTCCCGAAGGTGGCTCGTACGAGTTCTTCGAATGGTCGACTGATACGCCCTACATTGTTGTGTCCGTCGAGAACGTGGCCCTGCGCATCGTCAACGCGGAGTGTGATTGTTTCGTTGCGGAGCGTCTCGAGAGTGAAGTGGCCGTCGAAGAGTCGGATGAACGGTCCCAGCGCGCTGGAGGCGTTGTTGTCCTTGGCCTTGCCCAGCAACAGCGCGCTGCGGCCTTCGACGTCGCGCAGGTTGACGTCGTTGCCGAGCGTGGCTCCGACGACGGCGCCGGTCGAGTTCACCACCAAGACCAGCTCGGGCTCGGGGTTGTTCCATGAGGAGAAGGAAGGGATTCCGATCTTTGTGCCCAGACCGACCGACGCCAGCACGGGTGCTTTCGTGAAGACCTCGGGGTCGGGACCGATGCCCACTTCCAGATACTGCGACCACAGACCCTCGGAGAGGAGGACACGTTTGGTTTCCTCGGCTTCGGCAGATCCCGGCCGCAGGGTGGCAATGCTGCCTCCGAGGGCTCGGCCGATGAGTGCGCGAACCTCGGCGGCACGGCGCGGATCTCCGGCGGTACGTTCCTCGATGACCCGCTCGATCATGCTGTCCACGAAGGTGACCCCGCAAGCTTTGACGACCTGCAGATCCACCGGGGCGAGTAGCCGGGGCCTGGTCGTATCCTGGGTGAGGGAGTCGTCGATCAATTCAGCTGTCCGCCAACGCGGCTCGACCATCGCTTCGTCGATGTCTGCAAGCGCCGAGGGTGACTCGAGTAGGTCGGACACCGTCCCGGCGACTGCCTGGATGTCGAAGACGTCCCCTTCGCGTACAGCGACGACACGGGGCCCTTCGGTCTCGACATCCCATACGCGGCCGATCAGCACAGCACGGTCAGCGTCAACAGGCAACACGTCTTCCATCGCCATCGTCGCTACTTCCCCGTCCTGACTGACCGGATCCAGCTGCCATCGACCCTCTGCGCGATCCCCCAAGGGTTCGCGTCCTGCAAAGGCTCAGGCAGACGCGACCGTGGGAAGGACTGGTACGCAACCGGCCGGAGAAATCGGCGAATGGCGGCAGTTCCCACCGAGGTGGTCCCCGAGGTAGTTGCCGGGTAGGGCCCCCCGTGATGTTGGGCGTACGTCACTGTCACCCCGGTGGGCCAGCCGTTCCACAGCACGCGTCCGCTGATGTCGGCGAGACGGCCGGTCAGCTCGGCGACGTCGTCCGCTGGTTCGGCTTGCACTGTCGTGGTGAGCTGTCCCTCCAGCAGCTGCGCGAGCGGCACGAGTTCGGACTCGTGTCGATATTCGACGATGATGCTCGCGGGACCGAACATCTCCTGCCCCAGGAGTTCTGGATTCCTGCGCACTACGTCTGCGGTGGTGTGCAGCACGGTCGGTGATGGTGTCGGCGCGAAATCTCCTTCCACCAAGACGTCGACCGCAGGGTTCTCCTGAAGCCGGCCGACCGCATGGCGATATCCCTCGTGCAGCCGTTCGCTGAGTAGCCTGCTCGGCTCGAAACCCTCGAGAAGTTCCCGAAGAGTCGCTGCTACCTCCTCCGCATGGCCTGCCGGCAGGAACAACAGTCCGGGTTTGGTGCAGAACTGTCCCATCCCGAGGGTGAAGGACTGCGCGAAACCGGCGAGAATGTCGTCGCGGCGGTCGTTCCACGCGTTCTCGGTGACGAAGACTGCGTTGATGCCGCCGAGTTCGCCGTAGAAGGGAATGGGTTCGGGGCGTGCCGCCGCGCGGTCGAACAGGGCGCGGCCGCCGGTGGTGGACCCGGTGAATCCGATCGCCTTCACCAGCCGATGATCCACCAGCGCCTCCGCCGCCGGTCGGCCGGTGACGAGCGCGAAGAGCCCGGTGGGCGCTCCGGCCGCGTCGAGGGCCGCGACCACGACATCGGCCGTGCGTGCGGCGAGCTCGAGGTGCCCGTCGTGAGCCTTGTGGACGACGGCACAGCCGGCGGCCAGCGCCGAGGCGCTGTCACCGCCGATCACGCTGAACGCGAACGGGAAGTTCGACGCTCCGAAGACACCGACGACACCCAAGGGCACATTGACGCGGCGGATGTCCGGACGCGGTCCCATCCCCCATGCGTCGTCGGCGTGGTCGATGGTGGCGTCGAGGTGCTCGCCGCGGCGGATCTCGTCGGCGAACAGCCGCAGCTGGAAGGTGCTGCGCCGCAGTTCGCCCTGCAGCCGGGGAACAGCCAAATGGGTTTCGCGGACGGCGATGTCCACCAATCCCGGTGCGTCCGCTTCCAATGCGTCGGCGATGGATTCGAGCCAGGCCGCGCGGGTTCCCGGTGATGCAGCCCTCGCCTTGTCGAACGCGGCCTGGGCCGCTTCGACTATCGCATTCAGGTCCTCGACGGTCGTGCTCACAACGCCACCTCCGCGGCGGTGTCGGTGGTTGCGGTGCGGCCGTTGACCTCGCGCCAGCCTGCTCCGGTGGGGAACGCCCAGCGTGCGCGCGAGTCCGGCAACATTTCCGCTCCGATCCCGGGACGCGTCGGTGCGGCGTAGCGGCCCCCGACGATGCGGACGGGTTCGGCGAAGTGCTCGTGCAGGTGGTCGACGTACTCGATCATGCGTCCCTCCTGTGAGCCGCTGATGGCCGCGTAATCGAAGAACGAGAAGTGCTGGACGAGTTCGCACAGCCCGACACCGCCGGCGTGCGGGCACACCGGCACCCCGAAGCGGGCGGCCAGCAGCATCGTGGCGATGTTCTCGTTCACGCCCGCGACCCGCGTCGAATCGAGCTGAAGGACGTCGATCGCCTGGGCCTGCAGCAGTTGCTTGAAGACGATCCGGTTTGCGACGGCTTCGCCGGTGGCAACCCGGGTCGGTGAGACGCCCTTGCGGATGTCCGCGTGGCCGAGGATGTCGTCGGTGCTGGTCGGTTCCTCGATCCAATACGGCTCGAACTGGGCGAGCCGGTTGACCCATTCGATGGCCTCCTCAACCTCCCATCGCTGGTTGGCGTCGATCGCGATGGGCAGATCGCCGACCGCCTCGCGGGCGAGGGCCAGGCGGCGGAGATCGTCCTCGACGCTGCCGCCGACCTTGAGCTTGATCATCGAGAAGCCCTCGGCCGCGGCCTCTTTGCTCAGACGGACCAGCTTCTCGTCGCTGTAGCCCAGCCATCCGGGGGAGGTCGTGTAGGCGGGGTATCCGCCGGCCTGCAGCGCGGCGATGCGGTCGTTCTTGCCTGCGCTTGCGCGTTGGAGGATGTCGAGTGCCTGCGCGGGATCGAGCGCATTCCGGATGTGCGTGAAGTCGACGACGTCGACGATCTCCTCGGGAGCCATCGTGCTGAGCAGCAGCCAGAGCGGTTTGCCCTCACGGCGGGCGCGAATGTCCCACAGCGCGTTGATCAATGCGCCGCAGGCCATCTGGCTGACCCCCTTCTCCGGGCCGAGCCACCGCAGCTGCGAGTCGTGCACCAATCGCTTGGAGGCGCCGCCGAGATCGAAGATCAGTTCCTCGACGTTCCGGCCGATCAGCAACTGCGCGTACGTGTCGATGGCGTGGGTGATGACGTCGTTGCCGCGGCCGCAGGTGAAGACGAAGCCGTGCCCCTCCTCGTCGGCGTCCGTGCGGATCGTGACGTAGGCGGCTGAGTAGTCCGGGTCGACGTTGACCGCGTCCGAACCATCCAGTTCCAGTGAGGTGGGGAACCGGACGTCTTCGGTGGTAATGGAAACGATGCGAGACATGCGCACTCACTTTCGAGCGAATCGTATAGGAATTGTCGTAATCATATAGGTGGGGTGACCGGAGTCAACCCCCCGAGGAAGAATGGGGTCGGTCACCGCCCGACGTCAGACAGCAACACTGGTAGGCGGCGAGTCGGCGCTCGGCGTATACAGTCGGCAGGTCGTAGTGCCCGTGACCTGGCGCGTCACGCTCGCGGCCCGAGGAGTGAAGGAAGGTACGTCATGTCCAGGCAAGATGCGTCCACTACTCCGAGGACCCAGCCCAAAGTGGCGGCCGGCGAGGTGTATTCGACGCTTCGCGATTCCATCGTGGCCAGCGAGATCCCCCCGGGCACCCGGATGAACATCGATGCCATCGCGCGCGATCTCGGGGTGTCGCAAACCCCCGTCCGAGAGGCATTGCAACGGCTCGAGGGCGACAACCTCGTCGTCTACAGTCCCGGCCGCGGGTACAGCACCACTCCCCTACTGCAGTTGCCCGAACTCCGTGCCCTCTTCGAATTCCGCCTGCTCGTCGAACCCTGGGCCGCACGGTCAGCGGCGGTGGACCGCCTCGCGAACCCGAGCGACACCCTCGACCGGGAACTCGAGACCTTCGAACGCCGCGTCGACGACCGCGGCGACCTGCGGCAGGATCTCGTCGCCCACGACACCCGCTTCCACGACACCATCCTCGGCGCGGCAGGCAACCGTGTGGTCCAGCAGGCGTTCGTCCAGACGCACTGCCACCTGCACATTTTCCGGCTCTACCCCGCAGACGTCGAGGGCACGGTCACCATCGCCGAGCATCGCCGCGTCTGGGAGGCGATCCGCAGCTGCGAACCGGAGGCCGCCGAACAGGCGATGGCCGACCACATCCGCAACTCCTTCTCCCGTTTCGCGCAGGCCTTCGACGGAGATCTGCCGCCGATCGACCCCGCAGGGGCCACGCAGTCGTCGAAAGTACGCATCGTCCGATAGAGGGCGGGGCACACCGCCGCGCCGCGCCGCCCTTTTCGGCCGCCCGTGGGCCACGCGGAGCCTTGACAGTGACCGCCATCACCTGTTTCTATGATGCCTATACGATCACTGCGGTTCCTATACGATTTGATTTTGGGTCGCAGCCAACCGCATCCCACCTGCCTCGGTGCTTGTCCACCTGAGGAAACAATGGTCATGTCAGGGAGAACCCACATGAGTACTGCCGTAGGAAGTGCCTCCGAAGTGAAAGCGCCTCGGACCATGACACGAATGCGCTGGGCCATCATCTGGCTCGCATTCGTCGGCCTGAGCATCAACTACCTCGACCGCTCCAGCCTGGCCGTCGCCCTGCCCTTCATGGGTGAGGACTTCCACCTCACCGCCACCCAGCAGGGCCTGATCTTCGCGGCCTTCTTCTGGGCCTACGACGTCTGCCAGCTCGCCGCCGGCTGGTACGTCGACAAGGTCGGCCCCCGCAGATCGTTCACGATCGCCTCCCTGTGGTGGTCGGTATGCACCATGGCCACCGCCCTCGCCCAGGGTTTCGCATCCCTGTTCGCCGTGCGCTTTCTGCTCGGTGTCGGGGAGAGCCCGGCCCCGAGCACCTCCGCCAAGGTCGTCGCCACCTGGTTCCCGAAGAGCGAGCGCGCCTTCGCGACGAGCATCTGGGATTCCGGCTCCCGCGTCGGCGCCGTGATCGCGCTGCCGATCGTCGCGCTCATCATCTCGTTCACCACCTGGCACGGCGTGTTCATCGTCATCGGCGCACTCGGTGTCGTCTGGGCCTTCGGTTGGTGGAAGATCTACCGCAACCCGCAGGAACACCCGCGGGTCGACGCCGCCGAACTCGCGCACATCGAAGACGGCGGCGCCCGCACTGCAGGCAACGACGACGCCGCCGCGGCGAAGCTGCCCTGGCGGTCGCTGTTCCGCTACCGCACCATCCTGAGCATGATGTTCGGTTTCTTCTGCCTGAACAGCGCGATCTACTTCTTCATCACCTTCTTCCCCAGCTACCTCGTCAGCGAACGCGGATTCGACCTCCTCAAGCTCGGCATGTTCGGCGCCCTCCCCGGTGTGTGCGCGGTCGCGTGCGGCTGGCTCGGCGGTCTCGCCGCCGACCGGGCGGTCCGGCGCGGGCACTCGCTCACCCGGGTCCGCAAGACCCAGATCGCCGGAGGGCTGGCCGGCGGCTCAGTCATCATGTTCGCGGCCGTCGTCCCCGAGGCCTGGATGGCGTTGGCGCTCTTGTCGCTTGCCTACTCCAGCCTGACCATCGCCGCGACCGGCATCTGGTCCCTGCCGGCGGATGTCGCCCCGAGTTCGAACCACGTCGGGTCGATCGGCGGAATCCAGAACTTCGCCTCCAACCTGGCCGGCATTTTCACCCCGGTCGTCATCGGCGTACTCGTCGACCGAACCGGCTCCTACATCGCTCCGCTCGCCGTCATCGGCGCCGTGGCACTGCTGGGTGCGGCCAACTACCTTTTCGTCATGGGCAAAGTGGAGCCCCTGAAGGTCGAAGAATCCCTGCCACCCCGGCACTGATACCGAACACCGGTAAACCCCTGTTCGAGGGCAGTCTGAAACAACGAGGTCTCCCGACACCATACGGTTCGGGGGACTTCGTTTCGCTGAATCACAACTTGACAAGAGCCCGGCCTACATCTCGGTGGGCGCAGGCTGCGGGGGCGTTGCGGCCACACGAGCCCGGCACCGTGTCACTCATGGTTTGTGCGCACTGTTGCGCCCCGACAATTTCATTTCTCGTACCGTCTCCGATCAACGACGTCAGCGCTCTTTCCACCACAGATTGTCTGGGCCGCCTCAGCGCTCGCCGTAGGTCGTTTCGACCGTCCCGTCCGGGCGGTAGAGCTCGTCACGGGACTTCGGCGCGCACGCAGACGCGAAGCCGTTGCACACCCTCATATGTCGAACGATGATGGAACCGTGATCATCGAACGCAGCTCGGTCGTCGGCGCACCGATCGGAGAGGTGTGGGCGAGGGTCGTCGATCCGGAGGGGATCAACGACGAAATGCGTCCGTGGATGACGATGAGCATCCCGCGGGGGCGGGAGTCGATCACCATCGACTCCGTTCCGGTCGGTGAACCGCTCGGGCGGGCGTGGCTGCGGCTGTTCGGGCTCGTCCCGTTCGACTACGACGATTTGACCATCGCCGAACTCGAACCGTGCCGGCGGTTCCACGAGAAGTCGACGATGCTCAGCATGCGCCGGTGGGAGCACGAACGCACGCTCAGGCCCTTCGACGACGGGAGCACCGGCGTCCACGACCGGATCACGTTCGAGCCGCGGCTCCCGCTGGTGCCGCTGACGCCGGTGCTCGCCCGCGTCCTCGGCGCGTTCTTCGCGCACCGGCATCGCCGGCTGGTGCGGCATTTCGGCTGACGGACTCGCCCAATGTCACAGGGGTGCAGTCAGACTGAACCAGTGTGACATTGGGCGCGGCAAGAGAATCAGTGCGCCGTGTACCCACCGTCGACGACGAGTTCGGTGCCTGTGGTGAAGCCGGACTCGTCCGAGGCGAGGTAGAGCACCCCGTACGCGATCTCGTCGGGTTCCCCCTGCCGCGGGAGGGGGTTGCCCGACACGAGCTGGCGGTAATACTCCTCCGGTCCGATCGCGCTGCCCTCGGCCGACCGTTGACTCATCGCCGTCCGCATCGACCCGGGGTGGATCGAGTTGACGCGAATTCCGTGCGGCCCGTAGGTGACGGCGTCCGCCTTGCTGAGCAGCCGCACAGCACCTTTCGACGCGTGGTACAGCGGGACGTTGGAGCCTCCGGTCAGCCCGTGGATCGACGAGAAGTTCACGATGCTGCCCTTCTTCCGGCCGATCATGTGGGGCACGACGTGCTTGGTCGTCAACCAGACACCCTTGACGTTGACGTCGAAGATCTGGTCGAACTCGGCGACCGACGCCTCGTGCGACGGCGCGGGCCGCCCGATGATGCCGGCGCAGTTGACCAGGATGTCGGGAACACCCACGGTCTCCACCACTGCCGCGACGGCCTCGGCGACGCTGGTCTCGTCGGTGACGTCGGCGGCGAACGACGTGATCGCCGTCGAATCCCACGGCGCATCCGGCACTTTGAGGTCGAGGGCCGCGACCAGCGCCCCCTCTCGTGCGAGCATCCGCGCGGTCGCGCCGCCCAGGTCACCGTTCGCCCCCGTGACGACGGCGACCTTCCCTGCCACTCGACCCGTCATGACCTACCTCCCACTGCTGCGACCGCCCACGGGCCGATCATCGGAATCCATTCGGTGATGTCGTGCGACGCGACGAACCCGCGCGTCAGGAACGGGTCGCCCTCGACGACGTCGACGACGTCCTGCCTGTCCGCGGCCTCGTAGATCATCGCCGCGCCGGGTGCTTCTCCTGCCGCGAACGGTCCGGACCCGAGGATCAGTCCGCGGTCGGCGGCGGCCTGCAGGTGGCTTTTGTGTTCGGGACGGTGCTGGTCCCGGCCGGCCGTGTCGCCGGTGTATGTGTAGCGGACGAGGAAGAACGGCACGTCAGACCTCTTCCAGGACGGTCGGCTCGACGGATTCGCTGCGCAGCGACGCAAGGATCTCGGCGTCCCGGCCGATGGTGTACCCGAAGACGAGGGCGGGCCCGATGTTGGCGCCGTAGCCCGGGTAGCCGCCGCCGAAGATGCTGACGGCCGCGGAACCGGCGGCGAAGAGACCGGGGATCGGCTGGTTGTCGTCGTCGAGTACCTGGCTGTGCCGGTCGACGGCGAGGCCGGAGTAGGCGCCGAGGTCGCCCATCTCGATCTTCGCGGCGTAGTACGGTCCCTTGTCGAGCGGCTCGAGGTTCGGGTTGGGCTGGTGTTCCATGTCGCCCTTGAAGTGGTGGAACCAGTTGGACCCACGATTGAACTTCGGGTCCTCCCCCTTGGCGGCTCCCGCGTTGAACTCGGACAGGGTCTTCTTCAGCCCGGCGGCGTCGACACCGATCCTGCGGGCGAGTTCGTCGACCGTGTCGGCCTTGTGGAGGAATCCGGTCTTCTTGAAGTATCCCTGCGGAATCGGCCACGGCTTGGCGTAGCCGATTCCGTACTTGTTCATGGCTTTCGAGTCGGCGATGATGTAGCCGAAGGTTTCGTCGTGGCCGACGTTCTCCTGAATCATCGCCATGCCGAAGTCGTGGTAAGAGCTCGACTCGTTGGCGAATCGTTCGCCCTTGCGGTTCACGGCGATCAATCCGGGGAGCCCGAACGCCCGCAAGTGCGGGAAGATCCGCTGCTGCCCGCGCAGACCGGTGAACACCGTCACCGGGGCCCACGCGGCCGGCTCGTGGACGTCCGTGTCGACGTGCCCGCCGAGCGGCGCGGCCAGGCGCACGTTGTCGCCGTCGTGCCCGACCGTGGGAGTGAAGTGGTTGTCGCCGTGCGGATCATGACCCCAGTACTCGGCTCGCAGTGCCGGATCCGAGGAGTAGCCGCCGGCCGCGATGACGACACCGAGCCGCGCCTCCACCGTTTCCGCGTGCACGCCCCCGAGTACCGCCCCGGTGACGACCCCGTTCTCCGACTGCAGAATCTTCGTCACCGGCGTCTCGGTCCACATCCGGATGCCGAGCTTCGCGGCGGACGACACCATCCGCACCATCAGCGAATTGCCGTTGGTCCGGTCGAACGATCGGCGGCAGAGCACCGTTTCGACCCACGTCTTGAGGAGCTTCTTCGACACGTAGGCAAACGATTTCAACGACTGGTTGGCGTGGAGGAACTGCGCGATGTCGGGTCCGACCTCCGGCATGTAACCGAACACGGTGTAGGTGTCGAGGTAGGGGCGCAACCGCAACCGGTTCTCGCCGAGGGTGCGGGCGTCGACGACCTTGCCCGAGATCGCGCGTCCCGACGGCTTCGCGCCCGGCGCGTCCATCTGGTAGTCCGGAGCCATTTCCGGGTAGACGAATTCGACGTCGGTGTCGCGCTCGAGCCAGTCGATGGCCTCGGGCACCTCGTCGAGGAACGTGTCGACCATCTCGGCCTTGTAGCAGTCCTTGGCGAGTGCGCGGATGTAGGTTTCGATCTCCTGACGGGTGTCACCCTGCGCAAGGCCCTGCTTGTTGCCCGGCACCCACGCCCAGCCGCCCGAGATCGCGGTGGTGCCGCCGAGCCACTGCGACTTCTCGGCGACGATGACGCTGTGCCCCTCGCTCGCCGCCTTGAGTGCCGCGGCCATGCCTGCGGCCCCGGATCCGATGACCAACAGGTCGCATTTGACAGTTTTCGAGCTCATGCTTGGACCTTCCCTGGAGTGTCGACACTCGATCGGACATCGGCGAAAGCACTGGTGTGTAGTGTTTTTCGGCTCGCAATGTGTGATCGGTGACGGTGTGTTCGTGACAACCACTCTGACCGATCCGAGAGCCGAGTCACAGCGCGACTCCAATGGATGGAAAGGGATTCTGTCAGTGCCGCGATCCGCGCGTCATCGCCCGGGTGATGCCGCGCGACGCCGTCGTCAGCGCCGCGACCACCGACTGCGGGTTGGCCTGATCGTGCGGTATGACGACGGATAGGGCGGCGATCACCCTGCCACCGTCGCTGTCGCGCACGGGCACAGCGACTCCCGTCGCACCCGGGGTGATGAGACCGGCGGCCACCGCGAAGTGCTGGTGCCGGACCTCGGCGAGGAGATGTCGCATCTGGTCGGGATCGGTGACGGTGGCGTCGGTGTAGCGTTCGAGCGGCTGCGACAGCAGTTCGTCCTGCACGTCGCGGGAGGCGTTGGCCATCAGGACCAGACCGGACGAGCAGGCGTGCACCGGAAGACGTCCGGCGATCTTGGTGACGTTGACGACGGACCCGCGGGTGGAGAGCCGTTCGACGAACAGCACCTCGTTGCCGTCGAGGATGCCCAACTGGGTGTGTTGCTTGATCGCGGCGTTCACGTCCTCCATGAACGGCATCGCGGCTTCGCGCAGGCTCAGGGTGTGTGAGCCGCGGGAGCCCAGTTCCCACATCCGCACGCCGATGCTGATACGGGTGTCGTTGCGTTCGAGGAGGCGGTACTTCACGAGTTCCCCGACGATGCGGTGCGCCGTGGCGACGGGAAGGTCGGACCGACGCGCGATATCGGACACCGACAGGGACGGTGTGTCCGCGTCGAAGGAGGACAGAACCCTCACGACGCGGGCAGTGACCGATTCTCCTGTCGGTGTCCGTGACATCGCCCTATTGTCCTCCGGCTACTCCTGAGGAGTAGCCGGACGCCCGAGTTCGGCCAGCGGCACCCGGTACGTCTCGCGGGCGGTGAAGGCGGCGACGGATGAGACCAGCATGCAGAGCGCCGTGAACACTGCGACGGGGATCCACGCGTTCACTCCGGTGCCCAGCAGTGCCCAGCCGATCGCCGGGGCGAAGCCGGCGATGAGGAAGCCGATCTGCGTACCGACCGCGAAACCGGAGTAGCGCACCGGCGCCGCGAACATCTCGGTGAAGAAGCTGGGCCACAGGCCGTTCACCATCGAGTAGAACAGCGTCATCGTGAACAGCGCGGCGACGAAGATCAGCGGAATGGAGCCGATCGAGATGGCCCAGAAGTACCCGAAGATTGTCACGGCGCACCCGAGGGCACCGGCGATCCAGACGGGGCGGCGTCCGACGCGGTCCGACAGTTTGGCGAGCAGCGGGATCGCGACGATGGAGCCCGCGATCGACACCGACGACGCCCACAGCATCGTGGTGCGGTCGATGCCGACGTCGGGCCCGGTGGCGTAGGCGAGCCCGAAGACCGTGAACACGGTCTGCCCGACCGCGAACAGCGAACACAGCGCGATCCGCAGGACGTCACGCCACTGGGTGGTCAGGACGGTGACGACGGGCAGCTTCTGAACTGCTTCCTGCTCGCGTGACTCCTCGAACACCGGAGTTTCGTCGAGCTTGGTGCGGACGAAGTAGGCCACCACGAGCATCACCGCGCTGCACCAGAACGGAATTCGCCAGCCCCAGCTGTCGAGTTGGTCTTTCGGCAAGGCGGCAACGGGGATGAAGACGAGGGTCGCGAGGACCATCCCGGCGGCGTATCCGGTCATCGTGAAGCTGGTGAAGAACGCCCGTCGTCCCTCCGGTGAGTGCTCGAGCGTGAGGGTGCTGGCGCCGGCGGCCTCACCACCCGCGGAAAATCCCTGCGCGAGGCGGCACAGCACGAGAAGGATCGGGGCGGCGATGCCGATCTGCTCGTACGTGGGCAGGAATCCGATCGCGAGACTGGACAGGCCCATGATGAGCAGGGTCAGCAGCAGAATCTTCTTGCGGCCCAGCTTGTCTCCGAAGTGGCCGAGCACGATTCCGCCGACGGGCCGGGCCACGTAGCCCACGCCGAACGTCGCGAGCGCGGCGACCGTGCCGATCGCGTCGTTGCCGGCCGGGAAGAACGTGTGCCCGAAGACGAGGGCGGCGGCGGATCCGTAGATGAAGAAGTCGTAGTACTCGAGCGCACTTCCGAGGAACGACGCGAGCGCCGCCTTCTTCGGCGTCTTCGCGACCTCGGTGGGTGTCGCGGTCGTCGGGCTGTCGTGCGTGACGGCGGATACGTTCATCGACTCTCCTGCGATCGGCCTGGCGTGGTGTGACACAACGTGCCAACCGCGCCCACGCGTGCGCAACGTCATATCCATCCATTGGAAAGCCGGCAACGTGCCCCGCCTACGGCTGCGCCGGGGACAACTCCCAGCCGGCGCTCATGTCGCGGGCGAGGTCGGGTACCCGCCGCAGCACCCGCTGGCTCTCCACGAAGTCGCGGAACGGGATCGCGAGCAGGGCCCGCAACTCTCCCGGACGGCCCTCGGCGAGCCGCTGGTAGGACGACGCGATGTCACCGACGATGTACTGCCAGCGCGGTTCGCGATCGGCCCAGTTGAAGCCGGGCAGGGGCGTGCGGAGACGATAGGCCGAGCCGTTCACGTCGCCCGCCACAGACATCGGCGAAACCTGTCCCGGTGCGCGCGAACCGGGAACCGAGGGTTGCGCCGCGAGGGTGGTGGCGTAGGTGAGTGCGCGGCCGACGCCGTCGCGGGCTGCCGCGGTGACGTCCCACTGATCGGCGATGATCTGATTCTGCTCACGCGACGCCATCCGGAACAGGGCGTCCGCGTAGCCCGTCGGAGAGCCGGAGAAGATGCCGTTCCAGGCGATCTCGGCGTTCTCGTCGAGCAGTCCGACGGCGGCCATCTCCTCGACAGCGGCCCGGCCCTCGTTCAGGTACGCCTCGTGCATGGGCACCATGTCGAAGTAGATGTGCTTCTGCATCATCAGCAGGCGCTTCTGGTACCAGTCCATGTCGTCGGCGGTCATCGCCGGGCCGACGGTGGCGAGCGTTCTCGGGTCTGTCGGCAGGAGTGTCATCGCCTCGCCGGGCAACCCACGGACCGTGGACGCGACGGCGTTGCCCAGGGTGTGGACGGCGTCGACTCCGAGCACGCTGCGGCCGAGGTCGAGGTCCCAGAAGCCCGCGGCGAACGACCCTCCCGCCAGCCCGGCCATCCCGGACCAGTAGAGCTCGGCGCGTTGAAGTTGGTACCGGCCGTAGTTCTCGTACACCCGGTCGACCACCGCAGCATTGGCAATCAGTCCGGCGTTCGGATCCCACGCGGCCAGGTCGATGCCGGACGCCTCGGATCCGCGGGACAGCCAATACTGTTGCAGCAAAGACGAATACCGCGTCGGTGCGACGCCGTCGGAGCGGGCGGCCGCCAGCGCGGCACCGAGTACGGCGGAATCGGTGGGCAGCCGGGGGTCGAGTCCGCCGATCGACTCCGCCGCCGCGTTGGCCGGCGTGATGTCGAGCAGGCCTTCGTAGCCGGCGGCGTGCGCGACGATCGGAGTCGGCGTAGCGAGCGCGACCACCCCGAGCAGCGCGACGAGCACCGCGCGGATCGTCGTATTGCGGACCCACGGTGATTGACAGTGCACAGCACCGGACATGTCAGGTATTTAACAACATATATGTGATGCCGTCAGGGGTTTGCCCGGATTCCCACCGGCGCACGCAATCCCAGGTCAGCGCACGTGAGTGGCAAAGCGTGCGCCCGGACGCCGCGCCACTCACATGGGCGGGGTACCGAGTTGCCCCAGGACGGCCGAGAGGATGGTGTGCGCGCTGCCGATGACGGACTCGATCGGCTGCGGGTTCTCCGACAGCACCCACTGCTGGGCGATCATCAGCACGGCTCCCACCAGGCCGGTCGCGAGGGTGCGCAGGTGGAAGTCGGGAAATGCGGTCCGGTCGACGGCCGGACCGATGACGACGAGAACGGCGTCCACGAACGACAGGGTGACGCGGCGGTAGGCGTTGTCGACCTCAGGCCCGACGCCGAGGACTTCCTGGAATGCGATCCGCGGGATCCGCGGGTCGTCGGCGACGGATCGGAAGAAGGCGGTGAGTGCACCGCGAACCCGCGCGTCGAGATCGGCGCCGCCGGCCCCCGCTCCGTGCAGGACGCTGTCCCGCAGGCGGTCGGTCACGCTTGCGTACGCGGCCAGGAGGAGGGCCTCGCTGTCGTCGAAGGACTCGTAGAAGTAGCGCTTGGTGAGCCCGGCGGTCGAACAGATCTTCTCCACCGTCGCGGACCGGTATCCGCTGGTCCCGAACACTTCGACGGCCGCGTCGACGAGGCGCACGCGACGCTCTTCCTGACGCTGGCGCGGACCCGCACCGCGGTAGGTGCGGCCCGTTTCGTCGAGCTTGGGCGAACTCACGCCCCCATATTGACACCGCACAGTTCCAGATACAAACTGACACCAAACGGTGCCAGATCACACGCCAGGAGATCCCATGCCCACGCTCAGGAACAAAGTCGCTCTCGTCACCGGGGCAGCGCGTGGCATCGGAGCCGAGACGTCCCGCGCCCTCGCCCGCAAGGGCGTCAAACTGGTTCTGATCGATCTGGACGCCGAGCCGCTGAACGCCCTCGCCGCCGAACTCGGTGACAACGTCGCGATCGCCGTAGCCGCGGACGTCTGCGACCTTGCCGCCGTACAGAAGGCCGTCGACGACGGTGTTGCGAAGTTCGGCGGCATCGACCTCGTTGTCGCGAATGCCGGCATCGCAAGCTACGGCTCGGTGATGCAGGTCGATCCAGCCAGGTTCAAACGGGTCATCGACGTCAACATCCTCGGCGTCTTCTACACCGTCCGCGCTGCGCTTCCGTCCGTGATCGAGCGCAAGGGCTACATACTGATCGTCTCGTCGCTCGCCGCGTTCGCACCCGCGCCCGGTCTGGCCGCGTACTGCGCGAGCAAGGCCGGCGTCGAGCATTTCGCCAACGTCCTGCGTCTCGAAGTCGCGCACCGCGGTGTCGCCGTGGGCTCGGCCCACATGTCGTGGATCGACACCCCGCTCGTCCAGGACGCGAAAGCCGACCTCACGGCGTTCAACCAACTTCTCGCGGTCCTGCCGGGACCGGTCGGCAAGACGTCGTCGGTGGGTCCCTGCGTCGACGCATTCGTCGATGCCCTGGCCAAGCGGAAACGCCGGGTCTATGTGCCGCGGTGGGTCGCGCTCGCCGGCTGGCTGAAGTCGGTGGTGACCTCGCGCGTCGGCGATCGCAACACGCTGCCCCACGTCCCCCGCATTCTTCCGCTGATGGACGAGGAGGTCGCGAAACTCGGCCGGTCCACCAGCGCACGTAATGTCGCTCTCGACGACGTCGCCGTAGACCCGAAGTAACCCCCCTTCCCAGCCAGCGAGAGAGTGTTCATGTCACACACCGAGACCGCCGCCGAGACCACCGCGGCCAAGGCGCCCGTCGAACACGTCGACGTGCTGATCATCGGGGCCGGACTGTCCGGGATCGGTGCCGCGTACCACCTGCAGGACAACTTTCCCCGCCGGACGTACGCAATCCTGGAGAGCCGCGAATCGATCGGTGGCACGTGGGACCTGTTCCGCTACCCCGGCATTCGCTCCGATTCCGACATGTACACCCTCGGCTACCGGTTCCGCCCGTGGGAGAACGACAAGTCGATCGCCGACGGGCCGTCGATCCTCGAGTACGTCAAGGACACGGCGGCTGAGCACGGGATCGACCGGAACATCCGGTTCCGGCATCGGGTGATCCGCTCCGAGTGGTCCACCGCCGACTCGCACTGGACCGTCGACGCCGAGCGCACCGACACCGGTGAGAAGGTCCGGTTCACCGCCGATTTCCTGATGTCCTGCAGCGGCTACTACCGCTACGACGAGGGCTACACTCCCGAGTTCCCCGGAATCGACCGGTTCGGTGGTCGCGTCGTCCACCCGCAGCAGTGGCCCGAGGACCTCGACTACGCGGGCAAGCGCGTCGTCATCATCGGCAGCGGAGCCACCGCGGTGACGCTGGCGCCGTCCATGGCTGCCGACGCCGCACACGTGACCATGCTGCAGCGCTCGCCCACCTACATCATCTCGATGCCGGCCAAGGACAAGCTGGCCAACAAGCTGCGGCGGCACCTGCCCGCCAAGCTCGCCTACGGCCTCACCCGCCTGAAGAACGCATCGGTGGCAACCGCGATCTACCAACTGTGCCAGCGATACCCGGAATTCATGAAGGGTCGCATCCGGCAACTCCAGGAGAAGTGGCTGCCGAAGGGGTACGACATCGACACCCACTTCACGCCCCGATACAACCCGTGGGATCAGCGACTATGCCTGGTTCCCAACGGGGATCTGTTCCGCGCCATTCGGAACGACGAGGTGTCGATCGTGACCGATCACATCGACACCTTCACCGAAACCGGGATCACGCTGAAGTCCGGTGAGGAATTGCACGCCGATGTGGTCGTCACCGCAACAGGTTTGAACCTGCTCGCGTTCGGCGGGATGACGCTCGCCGTCGACGGCCACGACATCGACCTCACCGAAACCATGGCGTACAAGGGAATGATGCTCAGCGGGGTGCCCAACTTCGCGTTCGTCATCGGGTACACCAACGCGTCGTGGACGCTCAAGGCCGACCTGGTGTGCGAGTACGTCTGCCGTCTGCTCGCGCACATGGACGCGAACGGGTTCGCGCAGTGCGCCCCGGAGCGCGACAGTTCGGTCGAGGAGGAGCCGTTCCTCGACTTCGCCGCCGGGTACGTGTTGCGGTCGGTGGAGTCGTTCCCGAAGCAGGGTTCGAAAGCGCCGTGGCGGCTGCGGATGAACTACTTCCGCGACCTGGTGACACTGCGGCACGGCAAGATCGTGGACGATGCCATGACGTTCAGCGGGTTGCGGCTCCGCCGCCCGTGAGTACTTGTTAACCACGGGCGGTTAATAAGTACTCACGGGCCCGGAGGGCACACGGCTTCGACGTCGGACGTGTCGCCGTCACTCTCGCGTAGCGCCTTGCCCTGCTGCACGTACTGCTCGTACTTCTCCGCGTTCTTGTCGGAGACCCGTGTATCGCGAGGCGGCAATTGCAGTTCGTCTTCGGCCGGCATGCCGGCCTGCAACTCCCGTCCGCGTTCGAGTTCGGCATCCAGTTCCGCGCCGAAGAGCAACGCCAGATTGGTGATCCAGAGCCAGAGCAGGAACACGATCACGCCGGCCAGGGAGCCGTAGGTCTTGTTGTAGCTGCCGAAGTTGGCGACGTACAGACCGAACAAGACCGACGCCAGGATCCACGTGACGATGGCGAGGAACGCGCCGGCGCTGATCCAGCGGAACTTCGGTTGCTTCACGTTGGGCGTGACGTAGTAGAGGATGGCCACGGCTACCACGACGATGCCGAGGACGAACGGCCAACGCGCGATGTTCCAGACGGTCAGGGCGGTGTCGCCGAATCCGATCGCGTCACCCAGCGAGCGGGCGACGGGGCCGCTCAGGGCGAGCATCGCCGCTGCGGCGGCCACCAGCACCAGACCGACGACGGTGACGGCCAGCATCAGGGGCCGGAGCTTCCACACGGGACGCCCCTCCTCGACTTCGTACATGCGGTTCATCGCGCGTCCGAACGCCCCGATGTAGCCGGACGCCGACCACACCGCACCCAGCAGGCCGAGAACGAGGGCCATTCCCGCGGTCGGCGTCGCGACCAGTTGCGCGATGGGGTCGCGCAACGTGTCCACGGCGGAGGACGGCCCGAGATCGTCGACCATCTGCAGGACCGCATCGGTGGTGCGCTGCCCTTGACCGAACACACCCAGCAACGAGACCAGCGCCAGCAGCGCAGGGAACAGGGAGAGGACCGCGTAGTACGTCAGTGCGGCGGCCAGGTCGGTGCACTGATCGCGCGTGAACTCGTGCGCCGTCTTCCTGATGACGTACCACCAGGAAGGCTTAGTCAGGTCCGCAGGCGAATCCGGCTTACGCGGATCGTCGGGTTCCGGTTCGGCGTGCTGATGATCGTCGTTCATCGGTCACGCCTACCCGTAACGCGCCTCAGGGAAACTGCGGCTCTATTCGCGGTCGGTGCCCGCGGCGAAGTTCGCGACCACCTCCGCCGCGATTTCCCGAAGTTTGACGTTGCGATTCTGCGAATACGACGAGAGCTTGTCGAAGGCGGTGTCGGCGTCGCACTGGAAGGCGGCCATGGTCAGCCCGACCGCTTGGCTGAGGGTTGTCCGCGTATCCAGCGCCGTGCGCAGTTGTTTCGACTCGAGCTCACTGTCCGTGATCAGAGTTTCACGAAGCCACGACATTTCGAGATGAACACGCACCCGCGCGACGAGTTCGTTCGGCTGAAACGGTTTGACGATGTAGTCGTCGGCTCCGTGGTTCAGCCCGTCGACGGTCGACTCCGTTCCCGCCCGGGCGGTGAGCAGAACGACCGGTAGCCGTGCCGTCGACTGCTCCGATCGCAGCTCCCGCAGGAGGTCGATGCCGTCGCGACCGGGCAGCATGATGTCGCTGAGCACGAGATGCGGCGGACGGGCGGCGACGTGCTTCAGCGCGGACTCCGCGTCGGCGACGGGGTCGACGTCCCAGCCCTGCTCCTGCAGCAATCGGGTGAGGTACGCCCGCAGGTCCGGGTGGTCTTCGACGAGCAGGATGCGGCGGCGGTCCGCCCCACGTTCGTTCGATACCGCGACCTCGGCGGACGGTTCCCGCTGGTCGACGTCGCCGAAGGGCGTCACCGCGCCGACGGGTCGGTCGGTCGCGCGCGGGGTCACGCCGTCGGGCGCCGGGATCCGCGGTATGCGGACGGTGAAGGTGCTGCCCCGGCCCGGTGCGCTGTCGAGATCGACGGAACCGCCGAGCGCAGCGGCAAAATCGGCCACCAGGGAAAGTCCGATGCCGACGCCGCCACTGCCCGACCCGCGGGCCTCGACGCGATAGAACCTGTGGAATACGCGTTCCTGTTCCTCGGCCGGAATTCCGACACCCGTGTCGGTCACGCTCAGCACCAGCCGGCCGGTGTCCTGGCGGAGCGCGACGGACACGGATCCGGACCGGGTGTACTTGACCGCGTTCGACACGAGGTTCAGCACGATCCTCACCCACATCTCGCGGTCCAATTCGACCGGACCGGAGCCTTCGTCGATATCGGCCCGGAGTGCGAGTCCGGCCTGCACGGCGGCGGAATCGAACATGCTCACGCAGTCGGCCGTCAACCGGCCGACATCGGTCGGCTCCGCGCGCGGCAGAAGCTGGCCGGCTTCCGCCTTCGACAGATCGAGCAGGTCGTCGACGAGCTGCTGCAGCCGGACCGCTGCCCGGTAGGCGGCCGCGATCGCGTCGCGCTGATCTGCGGGCGACTCGTCCCCGGTCCGCTCGCGCAATGCCTCGAGGGGTCCGAGCAACAGGGTCAGCGGGGTACGGAACTCGTGACTGACGTTCTCGAAGAACCGCGTCTTCGCCGCGTCGAGTTCCGCCAGCGCAGCGGCGCGGTCGCGTTCGAACTCGTAGGCCAGGGCGTCCGAGATCAGGGTCGACACCTTCGCCGTGACCAACTCGGCGAAGCCCCGATATGCGTCGTCGAACGCGCGATACGGACTGATCCCGAGCACCAGCACACCCACCGGTTCCGCGTGACCCGTCACGATCAACGGGCACAGCCTCACCTCCGTCACCGCCTTGGTCGCGGCGGGCTCGAGCTCACCCGGCGCCCGGCCACGGTGGCGGGTGACGTCGGTCGCTGGGATCCGGGCGGGCCTGAACTCGCCGTCGTCGTCCACCCCCACGGCACCGACGAGCACGAGGTCTTCGGCGGCGTCGTCACCCGAGCCGCCGACGACCTCGCGACGGAGATAGATCGCGGCCAGCGGAACGTCTCGTCCGCTGTCGCCGAGTACCCGCACGACCGCACGGCAGGCATCGACGAGCGGATCGTCGCCGCCTGCGGTGGAAACGGTGCCCAGTTGCCGCAGAGTCTCCAGTCGACGCTCGCCGAGCACGGTCGCGGTCACGTCGGTCGTCGCCACGAAGACCCCGGCGACATTCCCGTCCTCGTCCTGCACGGGACTGTAGGAGAACGTCCAGTACGTCTCCTCGAGGTACCCGTGCCGCAGCAGGTACAGCGGCTGATTCTCCGTATAGGTCGCCGCACCACCCGACATCACCTGCTCGGCGAGCGGACCCACCTCGTCCCAGATCTCCGCCCAGCACTGCGCACCGGGTTCACCGATCGCGGCCGGGTACTTGGCGCCGAGGACCCGGGTGTACGAGTCGTTGAAGATCTGCACGAGCTCAGGCCCCCACCAGAGCAACATCGGAACCTCGGAGGGCAGCACGGTCCGTACTGCCGCCCGCAACTCGACAGACCAGGTCTCGACGGGCCCCAGCGGCGTGGCCGCCCAATCGGTGCGGCGTAGCCGCTCCCGTGTCTCGCCCGGCCCGGCGAACAACCGATCCGCCGACCAGGAATTACCGAAACCCGAGCCAGTCACATCCATGGACCTTTCGCCCACTGCCGGTCGCCCGGAGTCTTCCAGTTGTCAACAGGGAAATCATGGCCCAGTACCGCATCCAACCGCTACTTCTCGTATTCCGACATTCGGAAGCGAAGTTGGAAACGAGTGACCTGTCCGCCACGGTAGGTGAGTCGTGAGCCACATCACAGCCCACCTCCGAGGAAGAGCAGGTCCAGCGCATGCAATTCGACCTACGCGAACGCATCGACAGCAGCCCGATGACGCGCTACCAATGGGGCGCCATCGCCATCTGCGGTCTACTCAACGTGCTCGACGGTTTCGACGTCCTCGTCATGGCGTTCACCGCGCAGTCGGTGTCGCAGGAGTGGGATCTGTCCGGCTCGGTCGTCGGCCTCCTGCTCAGCGCCGGACTGTTCGGCATGGCAGCGGGGTCGCTGTTCCTGGCGCCATGGGCTGACACCATCGGACGCCGCGCGATGATCCTGCTGTGTCTGGCACTCGCGTCGACGGGCATGCTGCTGTCGGCGGTCAGCCAGAACGCGATCCAGCTCGGCCTGCTCCGCGCCCTCACCGGCGTCGGCATCGGCGGAATCCTCGCCAGCAGCAACGTCATCGCCAGTGAGTACGCGTCGAACCGCTGGCGCGGCCTCGCTGTGAGCCTCAATTCCACCGGTTACGCCGTCGGCGCCACCCTCGGCGGAATCATCGCGGTCGTCCTGCAGAACTCGCTCGGCTGGCGCGCGGTGTTTCTGTTCGGCGGGCTGTGCACGGCGGCGATCATCCCCGTCGTCTACGCCCGGCTCCCCGAATCGATCGACTTCCTGCTCGTCCGGCGGCCGGCCAACGCCCTCGACCGGATCAACGCCTTCGCCCAGCGGGTCGGTCAGCCGCGACTCGACGAACTGCCCGCACCGCGTGCCGCCGCCACCGCCGACGCCGGATTCGCGATGCGTGTCCTGCTGTCCCCGCAGCGCCGCCGCAGCACGCTACTGGTCTGGTTCGCGTTCTTCACGGCGATGTTCGGCTTCTACTTCGTCACCAGTTGGACCCCGAAACTGCTGGTCGAGGCCGGCATGTCCGCGAACCAGGGCGTCACCGGCGGGGTGCTCCTCAACCTCGGCGGCATCTTCGGCGCCACCCTGCTCGGGGCACTGTCCGCGCGCTTCGCCCTGAAGCGAGTGCTCATCGCCTACATGGCGATCGCGGGCGTACTGCTCGTCGTCTTCGTCCCCGCCACCGCGTCCATCGTCATCGCGTTCGGGCTCGGCGCCCTGATCGGCGTCTTCGCCAACGGTTGCATCGCCGGGCTGTACGCGATCACGCCGTCGGTCTACTCGCCCGCCGTCCGGGCCACCGGCGTCGGCTGGGGTATCGGCATCGGCCGCGTCGGCGCCATCGCGTCCCCGATCGTCGCGGGCGCCCTCCTCGACCGCGACTGGTCGCCCACCCAGCTGTACATCCTCGTGGCCGCGTCCTTCGTGCTCGCCGGACTCGCCGTGTCGCGACTGCGGTTCGAGAAGACCGACGTGGACGCCACCGCGGACGCACCGCTGACTACCCACTGAGGCGGCTCCGCCACCCGTGCGCCTTTGTGGTTGCTGGAACAACCAGAAAGGCGCACGGGCCCGGAGGGCCTAGGCTCAGCCGTGGACGTGGAGTGGTTTGCCGGCCACTGCCATCAGCGCCTCACCGAGCGCCTCACCCTGCGTGGGGTGGGCGTGCACGAACTTCGCGGCCTGCGCGGCGTCGACCTCGAAGTTGTAGAGCAGCTGCGCCTCGCCGATCAGCTCGCCGACTCGGTCGCCGACCATGTGCACGCCGACGACCACCCCGGTCGGCGCCACCACGAGTTTGACCGCCCCCGACGTCTTCAGGATCTGACTCTTGCCGTTGCCGGCGAGGTCGTAGGTGACGGTCTCGACGTTCTTGCCGAACTTCTCCCGCGCCGCGGTCTCGGTCAACCCGACGGACGCGACCTCGGGGTGGGAGTACGTGACGCGGGGGATGCCGGTCTCGTCGATGACGTCCGGGCGGAGCCCGGCGATCTCCTCGGCCACGAAGATGCCCTGCTGGAAGCCGCGGTGGGCCAACTGGAGCCCGGGGACGATGTCGCCGACCGCGAAGACATTGGGCACCGTGGTGCGCAGTCGATCGCTGGTCACCACGAATCCCCTCTCCAGCATCACCCCGGTCTCCTCGAACCCCGTGGACGCGGTGTTGGGGCCGCGCCCCACCGCGACCAGCACGACGTCGGCGTCGAGCACGTCGCCGGAGTCGAGGGTGACGGACACCGCATCCTCGTCCTGCGTCACCTCCGTCACCCGCACACCTGTCTTCGCGGCGATCTTGCGGCGACGGAAAGCCCGTTCGAGGTACTTGGAGATCGTCTCGTCCTCGTTCGGCACCAGCCGCGGCATCGCCTCGACGATCGTCACCGACGCACCGAACGAGGCCCAGACACTGGCGAATTCGACGCCGATGACACCGCCGCCCAGGATGATCGCCTTCTTCGGGACCGACGGCAGCACGAGCGCCTCATCGCTGGTGACGACCCGGCCGCCGATGCTGATGCCGGGCAGCGTCTTCGGCGACGACCCCGTCGCCAGGACGACGGCGCCGCCCGTGATCAACTCGCCGTCGACCTCCACCCCGTTGGGTCCGACCAACCGTCCGCGGCCGTTGACGATGGTGATGCCGTACGAGTCGACGAGTCCCTGCAGCCCCTTGTGCAGTCGGGTGACGATGGTGTTCTTGTAGCTCAGGACCTTCTCGAGGTCGACACCGTCGAACGTGACGTCGACACCGAACTGCGAAGCGGTGCGGGCACTGTCCGCGACCTCGGCGCAGTGCAGCAGCGCCTTCGTCGGAATGCACCCCTGATGCAGGCATGTGCCGCCGAGTTCGTTCTCCTCGACGAGAATGACCGAACGGCCCAGTTCGGCCGAACGGATGGCGGCTGCGTAGCCACCGGAACCGCCGCCGAGGATGACGACATCTGCAGATCGCGTAGACATGGGAACTCCTTGCTGGAACGGAAGAAAATCGGGATCAGTGAACTGCGGTCGCGGCGAGGGCCTCGGCGTGCAGGCGGCCGGCCCGGTAGGACGAGCGCACGAGCGGACCGGACAGGACGCCGAGGAATCCGATCTCGCGGGCGATCCCGTCGAGCATGACGAACTCGTCCGGCTTCGCCCACCGCGACACCGGATGGTGCCGGGCCGACGGACGCAGATACTGCGTGATCGTGATCAACTGGCAGCCGGCGGTGTGCAGGTCCCGGAGTGCCTGAATCACCTCGTCCGTGGTCTCCCCCATCCCGAGGATCAGGTTCGACTTGGTGATCAGACCGTCCTCCCGAGCCCGCGTGATCACCTCGAGGGAACGCTCGTAGGTGAAGGCGGGGCGGATACGACGGAATATCCGGGGAACGGTCTCCACATTGTGCGCCAGTACTTCCGGGCGGGTGCCGAACACCTCACGTAGCTGCCCGGGGTCGGCATTGAAGTCGGGGATCAGCAGTTCGACGCCGGTGCCCGGGCACAGTTCGTGAATTTGCCGCACCGTCTCTGCGTAGAGCCAGGCGCCGCCGTCCGGCAGGTCGTCGCGGGCCACGCCGGTGACGGTGGCGTACCGAAGGCCCATGGTCTGCACCGACTCCGCGACCCGCCTGGGCTCGCCCCGATCGAGTGCGGCGGGACGGCCGGTGTCGATCTGGCAGAAGTCACATCGCCGGGTGCACTGGCTTCCGCCGATGAGGAACGTCGCCTCACGGTCCTCCCAGCATTCGAAGATGTTGGGACAGCCCGCTTCCTGACAGACGGTGTGCAGGTTCTCGCGTTCGACGAGGGCGGCGAGGTCCCGGTATTCGGGCCCCGTCCGCATCTGCACCTTCATCCACGACGGTTTGCGTTCGACCGGGGTCTGGGTGTTGCGGACTTCGAGGCGGAGCAGTCGGCGGCCGTCAGGGGCGAGCGGAGCGACGGGGGGTGGCTCAGGGTGTGCAGTCATGTGGGGAACTCCTATGACCGGTCGAAACCGGTCGGTATGCGACGTCGAGGCGCGCGGTCGGCAGCGCGGCACCGGGAAGGGTGAGTGTGAGCGGGGAGAGCGAGCATGCATCGACAACCGTTGCGGCTGCGGGTATCTGGGCTCCCATCGCCCGGCGTGTGCGGTCACGTCCGAGCGAGGATCCATCGAGGATGCCAAACGACGAGGACTTTTGGCAAGACCGTCGGTCCGAGGAGACAAACCCGCGGCGCCTGTGTACTGTTTGGCAAACCACAACTGAAGACGCCGTTGACGCGCAGCGGGAGAACCTCCTTTCGGAGGCGCCGTAGGAGCAACTTCCTCCCCGGGAATCTCTCAGGCCCCAGTACCGCAGCGCAGAGGCAACTCTGGAGAAAGCGTCGGCCTCAGGGCCGGAACTTACCGAAGGTGAAGAGCACGCCGCAGTTGCGGTGCGCCCAAACTCTCAGGTTTCAGGACAGAGCGGGGAGGTGCCCCTTGTCGATGTCCGGTGCGGTCCGGACTCAACGAAACCGGAGTCACCTCGTGCCAGCAGAAACCCGCACCGCCACCCACGGCGTGCCCCTCACCAGCGACTTTCCGTCCCGCCACATCGGTCCCGATGCCTCCGCGTCCCGGCGCATGCTCGGCGCCCTCGGTTACGACACCCTCGCGAACCTGATCGACAGCGCAGTGCCGGAGCAGATCCGCAGCTCACAGCCCTTGAATCTGCCCACCGCGCGGTCCGAGCAGCAGGTTCTCGCCGACCTGCGGGCACTGTCGGAGCGCAACGAGACCCGCGTCCAGATGATCGGCCTCGGATACTCCGACACCATCACTCCCGCAGTGTTGCGCCGGAACATGCTCGAGTCCCCGGCCTGGTACACCGCCTACACCCCGTACCAGCCGGAGATCTCCCAGGGCCGACTGGAGGCGCTGCTGACGTTCCAGACCGTCATCGAGGACCTCACCGCCCTTCCCCTCGCCGGCGCCTCGCTGCTCGACGAGGCCACCGCCGTGATGGAGGCGGTGCTGCTGATGCGGCGCGCGAACAAGTCGAAGTCCGGCACCAACCGCGTCGTCCTCGACGCGGACTGCCTGCCGCAGACGCTGGCCGTCGTCCGGGGACGAGCAAAGGCGGTGGGCATCGAGGTGGTGGTCGCGGAACTGTCGGGGGAACTGCCCGACGGTGACATGTTCGGGGTGGTCTTCCAGGCGCCCGGCGCGAGCGGAGCGGTGCGCGACCTGGCTCCGATGATCGCCGACGCCAAGGCGCGCGGCGCGCTGACCACCGTCGCGGCGGATCTGCTGTCGCTGACGATCCTGACGCCACCCGGCGAGCAGGGCGCCGACATCGCGGTCGGGTCGGCCCAGCGTTTCGGTGTGCCGCTGTTCTTCGGCGGACCGCACGCCGGCTACATGGCCGTCCGCAGCGGGCTCGAGCGCATGCTGCCCGGCCGCCTCGTCGGAGTGTCCGTCGACGTCGACGGGAAGACCGCCTACCGGCTGGCTCTGCAGACCCGCGAACAGCACATTCGGCGTGACAAGGCGACCAGCAACATCTGCACCGCGCAGGCACTGCTCGCCAACGTCGCCGCGATGTACGCCGCCTACCACGGACCGGAAGGGTTGCGTGCCATCGCGAACCGGGTGCACGCCCACGCGTCGACCATCGCCGCAAGCCTGCGCGCCGCCGGTCACACGATCGTCCACGACAGCTTCTTCGACACGGTTCTCGTGCGGGTCCCGACGGGTGCCGGGGCGATTGTGGAATCGGCCGATCGCGACGGCATCAACCTCCGCCTCGTCGACGCCGATCACGTTGCGATCGCCTGCGACGAGTGCACCACCGACGACATCGTCCGGCGCGTGGTCGCCGTGTTCGGCGCGCAGACCACGACCCTCGCGGTGCCCGAAATGCCGTCGACACTCGCCAGGACGTCGAACTACCTGCAGCACGGCGTGTTCCACGAACATCGCTCGGAAACCGCGATGCTCCGCTTCCTGCGCACGCTGTCGGACAAGGACCTCGCCCTCGACCGCACCATGATCCCGCTCGGATCGTGCACCATGAAACTGAACTCGGCTGTCGAGATGGAACCGATCAGCTGGCCCGGGTTCGCGTCCATCCACCCGTACGCCCCGGTCGCACAGACAGCCGGCTACCTCGAACTCGTCGCCGACCTGGAACGGTGGCTCGGCGAGATCACCGGCTACGATCGGGTGTCGTTGCAGCCCAACGCCGGATCGCAGGGTGAGCTGGCCGGGCTGCTCGCGATCCACGGCTATCACGAATCCCGCGGCGACTTCGGACGCAACGTCTGCCTCATCCCCCAGTCCGCGCACGGAACGAACGCCGCATCTGCGGTTCTCGCGGGCATGAAGGTCGTCGTCGTCGCGACAGCGGAGAACGGCAACATCGACTTGGGCGACCTGCGCGCCAAGATCGCGGCGCACGAGGGTGCGGTGGCCGCCATCATGCTGACCTACCCGTCCACGCACGGCGTGTACGAGAACGACGTGCGGACGGTCTGCGATCTGGTTCACGAGGCCGGCGGGCAGGTGTACGTCGACGGCGCGAACCTCAATGCGCTGGTCGGTCTCGCACAGCCCGGCAAGTTCGGTGGCGACGTCTCACACCTGAACCTGCACAAAACGTTCTGCATCCCGCACGGCGGCGGCGGTCCCGGTGTGGGGCCCGTCGCGGTGCGCGAGCATCTCGCTCCGTTCCTGCCCGGCAATCCGCTGGGCGGCGACGACCTCGGCACCCCGGTGTCGGCGGCCAACTACGGATCTGCCGGAATCCTCCCGATCACCTGGGCGTACATCGCGCTGATGGGTCCGGACGGGCTGACGAGTGCCACCGAAACCGCGGTGCTCGCAGCCAATTACGTAGCCAGATCGCTCGATCAGCACTTCCCCGTCCTCTACACGGGACCGTCCGGTCTGGTGGCACACGAGTGCATCCTCGACCTCCGGCCGGTCACCAAGGCGACCGGCGTCACCGCCGAGGATGTGGCAAAGCGATTGATCGACTACGGCTTCCACGCACCCACCCTGTCGTTCCCCGTCAACGGGACGCTGATGGTGGAGCCGACCGAGTCGGAGGACCTGGCCGAACTCGACCGTTTCATCGAGGCGATGATCTCGATCCGCCGTGAGATCGACCTGGTCGGGGACGGCGTGTGGCCGCTCGAGCGCAGCCCGCTGCGTCAGGCCCCGCACACCGCCGAACAGGTGACCGCCGACAATTGGGATCTGCCCTACCCGCGCCACCTCGCCGCCTACCCCGTCGCGTCGCTTCGCGCCACCAAGTACTGGCCCCCGGTGCGTCGCATCGACGGCGTCCACGGCGACCGCAACCTCGTGTGCTCGTGCCCCGCGCCCGAGGCCTTCGAGAACACCACCGACACCGACACTTCGGCCATCGCCGAGACCCCCGAGGAGGCCTTCGCATGACCCTCACCACGACGCCCGCATCCCCGCTGCTCGGCGAGCACGGCGCGCTCGGAGCCCATTTCACCGACTTCGCGGGCTGGCAGATGCCGCTGAAGTACGACAGCGAACTCGCCGAACACCGCGCCGTCCGGACCGCGGCGGGGCTGTTCGACCTCTCGCATATGGGCGAGATCGCAGTCACCGGCCCCGAGTCCGGAGCGGTCCTGGATTACGCTCTGGCCGGCGAACTCTCGAAGATCGGTGTCGGCCGGGCCAAGTACTCCCTCCTGTGCAACGCGGACGGCGGGGTCATCGACGATCTCGTCGTCTACCGTCTCGCCAACGAGCACTTCCTCGTGGTCGCCAACGCGGCGAACGCGCCGGCGGTGTCCCGCGAAGTGGCGGCACGCGCCGAAGGCTTCTCCGCGAAGGTCGACGATCAATCCTCGGAGACCGCGCTGATCGCGGTGCAGGGACCGGTCGCGCAGGACGTCGTGCAGTCCCTCGTTCCCGCCGAGCAGGTGAAGACGGTGGCGGAGTTGAAGTACTACGCCGTCACGCGCGCAGTGGTCGCCGGCATCGACGTCCTCCTCGCCCGCACCGGTTACACCGGAGAGGACGGCTTCGAGCTCTACGTGCCGAACGACCTGTCCGTGCAGTTGTGGCGCGCACTGCTCGACGCCACCACGGCCCGCGGCGGCGTCCCCGCCGGCCTCGCCTGCCGCGACACCCTCCGCCTCGAGGCCGGAATGGCGTTGTACGGCCACGAACTGAACCTCGAGACGAATCCGTACGAGGCCGGGCTCGGCAAGGTGGTCCGGCTCAACAAGGACTTCATCGGCCGCGATGCCCTGCAGAAGTTGTCGGATCAGGCGCCGCGGCGGGTGCTGGTCGGCCTCGCCGGAACCGGGCGCCGGGCCGCGCGTGCCGAGTACACCGTGTTCGACGCGGCCGGTGAGTCGGCGGTCGGCACCATCACGTCGGGGGCGTTGTCTCCGACGCTCGGGTATCCGATCGCGCTCGCTTTCGTGGACGTCGCGTTCCGCGAATCCGGCACCGAGCTGACCGTGGACATCCGTGGCAAGAAGGAACCGTTCGTGGTCACTCCGTCGCCGTTCTACCGCCGCTCCTGAACCGTTCCCACTCCCTTGAGCCCTGGAAGAGGTACCGCCATGCCTTCAGCAGCTTTCCCCGACGACCGCAGCTACACCGACGACCACGAGTGGGTCCTGATCGAGCCGGGCGCGACGCTCCCCGACGAACCGGTCCGGGTCGGCATCACGTCGGTCGCCGTCAACTCACTCGGCGAGCTCGTCTTCGTCGACCTGCCGGAGGTCGGTTCGACCATCGTCGCCGGTGAATCGTGTGGCGAGGTCGAGTCGACGAAGACCGTGTCCGAGCTGTACCCGCCGGTGAGCGGCCGCGTCACGCTGATCAACACCGCCGCCGTCGACGACCCGGGACTGGTCACCTCGGATCCCTATGGCGAGGGCTGGCTGTTCGCCGTCCAGCCGTCCGCCGCCGGCGAACTCCTCACCGCAGCCGAGTACGCCGAGAAGAACGGGGTGCAGGTATGAGCGTCCTGAACCGCGACCTCGCGGATTTCGATCCGGACGTCGCCGCACTGGTCGGCAAGGAACTCGAGCGTCAGCGCACCGGCCTCGAGATGATCGCGTCGGAGAACCACGCACCGCTCGCGGTCATGCAGGCGCAGGGTTCGGTGCTGACCAACAAGTACGCCGAGGGCTACCCGGGCCGGCGCTACTACGGCGGCTGCGAGCACGTCGACACGATCGAGCAGCTCGCCATCGACCGCGTCAAGGCGCTGTTCGCCGCCGAATACGCCAACGTGCAACCGCATTCCGGTGCCACCGCGAACGCGTCGGTGATGCACGCGCTGATCACACCGGGCGACACGATCCTCGGACTGTCCCTCGCCGACGGCGGCCACCTCACTCACGGCATGCGCCTCAACTTCTCCGGCAAGCTCTACAACGTCGCCGCCTACGGGGTGTCCGAGCAGGACTACCTCATCGACATGGACGAGGTGGCGAAAGCGGCGCGCGAGCACCGGCCGCAACTGATCATCGCCGGCTGGTCGGCCTACCCCCGGCACCTGGACTTCGCCCGCTTCCGGGAGATCGCCGACGAGGTCGGCGCGTACCTGATGGTCGACATGGCCCACTTCGCCGGTCTGGTCGCCACCGGATTCCACCCGTCCCCCGTCCCGCACGCACACGTCGTCACGTCGACGACGCACAAGACGCTCGGCGGGCCCCGCGGCGGCATCATCCTGACCAACGACGCGGCCATCGCGAAGAAGATCAACTCCGCGGTGTTCCCCGGCCAGCAGGGCGGTCCGCTCGAGCACGTGATCGCAGGCAAGGCAACGGCATTCAAGATGGCGGCCGAACCCGAGTTCGCGGAGCGTCAGGAACGCTGCCTCGACGGTGCGAAGGTCCTCGCCGAACGGCTCAGCCGGCCCGACGTCAAGGAAGCCGGAATCAGCGTCCTGACCGGCGGCACGGACGTGCACCTCGTCCTCGTCGACCTGCGGGATGCCGGCATCGACGGGCAGCAGGCCGAGGACCGCCTCGACGCGATCGGAATCACCGTCAACCGCAACGCCGTCCCGTTCGATCCGCGGCCGCCGATGGTGACGTCCGGTCTGCGCATCGGCACACCGGCACTCGCCGCCCGCGGCTTCGGCCGGGACGACTTCGTGGCGGTCGCCGACCTGATCGCCCAGGCCCTCGTCGCGCCCGGCGACGCGGACACGTCCGGATTGGCCGCCCAGGTCCGGGCATTGGCCGACAAGTATCCGCTCTACCCGGGTCTGTAACTCGTGACGATCAGTGTGTTCGACCTGTTCTCGGTCGGCATCGGACCGTCGAGTTCGCATACCGTCGGGCCGATGCGGGCGGCGGGCACGTTCGTCGACGACGTCGGCACACTCGGCCTCCTCGGGAACGTCGCCGGCGTCCGCGTAGATCTGTACGGATCGCTCGCGGCCACCGGCGCCGGCCACGGCACCATGTCGGCGATCCTCCTCGGCCTCGAAGGATATCGGCCGGAGACCATCGCCACCGAGGAGATGGGGACGCGACTCGACGAGGTGCGGGCGAGCCGGCGGATCCGCCTCGGCGGGACGGTCGACATCCCGCTCGCCGAGGACGAGATGGTGCTGCACCCGTTGACGGTCCTGGACTTTCACCCCAACGGCATGACCCTCACCGTCACCGGTATGGACGGTCGTGAACTGCACGCGCAGACGTACTTCTCGATCGGTGGCGGATTCGTCGTCACCGGCGCCGAGCCGGAGGCGTCCGTCGGCGCCGGCGGGAATTCGCTGTCGTTCGGGTCTGCACGCGAACTGCTCGACCTCAGCGAGCACTACGGGCTCACGATCAGCGAAATCATGCTCGAGCACGAACGCGCCCTCCGGCCCGAGGCGGACGTTCGGGCGCGGCTCCTGCACATCCGGGACGTGATGGTCGAATGTCAGCAACGCGGAATCAGCCGGGACGGGTACCTGCCCGGCAGTCTGCAGGTACGCCGCCGCGCCCGCGGCTGGTACGAGCGGCTGCACGAGGAGGATCCCGGCCGGGACCCCGCGTTCGCCGAGGACTGGGTGAACCTGGTGGCCCTTGCCGTCAACGAGGAAAACGCGTCCGGCGGGCGGATCGTCACCGCCCCCACCAACGGGGCGGCCGGCATCATCCCGGCGGTCCTGCATTACGCACTGCACTACACCCCGGCGGGGAAGGCGGACCCGGACGGCACGGCGGTGCGATTCCTGTTGGCGGCCGGCGCAATCGGATCCCTCTACAAGGAACGGGCCTCGATCTCCGGGGCCGAGGTGGGCTGCCAGGGCGAGGTCGGGTCCGCGGCGTCCATGGCCGCCGCCGGGCTCTCCGAGATCCTCGGCGGCAGCCCCGAGCAGGTGGAGAACTCGGCGGAGATCGCGATGGAACACAGTCTCGGTCTCACATGTGATCCCATCGGCGGCCTCGTGCAGATCCCGTGCATCGAGCGCAACGCCATCTCGGCGGGCAAGGCGATCAACGCCGCCCGGATGGCTCTGCGCGGCGACGGCACCCACCGAGTCAGCCTCGATCAGGTCATCGAGACCATGCGGGCCACCGGCGCCGACATGAGCTCGAAATACAAGGAGACCTCCACCGGTGGTCTCGCCGTCAACGTGTCGGTAAACCTCGTCGAATGCTGACCGCGGTGCCGGGGATCCGATCGGGATCCCCGGCATCGCGTCACGCAGGTGCGGGCTGCAACAGACCGATCCGGTCGAATCGCTCCGCACGGTCGGAGAGTCGCTGGGTGGTGTCTGTCGCATCGAGGAGCGACAGCTCGCGGTGGAGCACCGCACCCACCCGGGTGCAGAATGCCGTTGATTCGTCTGCCGCATCGGGGAATTCGGGGATGACCTCGTCCACGATGCCGCTCGCGAGGAGATCGGACGACCGGATTCCCTGCCGGGCGGCCATGTCCGGTGCGTGCGCGATGTCGTGGTGCAGGATCGCGCTCGCGCCCTCGGGTGGCAGGGGCGACAGCCAGCCGTGCTGGGCCGCGAGCACCCGGTCGGCCGGGATCAACGCCAGCGCGCCGCCGCCGGTGCCCTGCCCGAGCAGCAGGGAGATGGTGGGGACGTCGAGGGAGACCATGTCGGCGATGCAGCGCGCGATCTCGCCGGCGAGACCTCCTTCCTCCGCTTCCTTCGACAATGCCGCTCCCGCGGTGTCGATGACCGTCACCAACGGCAGGTTCAGTTCCGCCGCCAGCCGCATTCCCCGGCGCGCTTCCCGCAGGGCGCCCGGGCCGAGTGGCGACCGCGTGGTCTGCCCTCGACGGTCCTGGCCGAGCAGGACACACGGCATGTCACCGAACCGGACGAGAGCGAGGATCAAACCCGGGTCGACCTCACCCTGACCGGTTCCGTTGAGCGGAAGAACATCCGACGCGGAGTGGAACATCACCTCACGCACCCCGGGCCGGTCCTCGCGACGCGAGGCGACCACCGAATCCCACGCGGGGACGTCCGGCAGAGTCTCGTACACGGGGGCGTCGGCAAGCGACGGCCGGCCGGCACGGCTGGACGTGATGATGCGCAGCGCGCGGTCGACGATCTCGGCGAGCTGATCCGGCGGACGCACCGCGTCGATGAGTCCGTGTGCATGGAGGTTCTCGGCGGTCTGGACACCCGCCGGGAACGGCGCCTCGTACAGCGCCTCGAACACCCGCGGTCCGAGGAAGCCGACGAGCGCTCCCGGTTCCGCGATGGTGACGTGGCCCAGCGATCCCCAGGACGCGAACACACCGCCGGTCGTGGGGCTCCGGAGGTAGACGAGATACGGCAGATGCGCCTCCTTGTGCTTGATCACCGCCGCCGTGATCTTGACCATCTGCAGGAATGCGGTCGTTCCCTCCTGCATTCGCGTGCCACCCGACGTGGGCAGGGCGAGCAACGGAAGGCGTTCGCGCGTGGCGCGCCGGATCGCGGCGACCAGACGCTCGCCTGCGGCCACTCCGATGGAGCCGCCGAGAAAACCGAATTCACAGACGAGGATTGCCGTTCGGCGGCCGCGGATGGTGGCCACCCCGGTCAGCACCGCCTCGTCGAGGCCGGTCTTCTCCTGTGCGCGCACAAGTTCGTCGGCGTACTCGGAGTCCGCCGCAACCTGGATCGGGGGCGTGTCCCACGATTCCCAGGTGCCGGCGTCGACCACCAGGTCGAGCAGTTCGGGAGCGGTCAGGCGAGTCATCAGCTGCACTCTTTCAGCCACGACATCACGGTGTCGTTGTCCGCGCCGAGGACCGGCGGTGCGGTGTGCCGGGTCTCGGTGACCTCGGTGCCGTCCGGTTCGAAGAACCGCAGGGGCGGGCCGGGCAGCGTGATGTTGCCGAGGGTGCGGTGGTCGACGTCGACGAGCAGCCCCTGCGACTTGGTCTGCTCCCATTCGTAGACTTCGGAGATCGTCCGAACGCGTCCCGCGGGCACCCCGATGCGGTCGAGTTCGACGAGAAGTTCGTCGCTGGTGTACGCGCCGAACGCATCCTCGACCAGTTCCAGTACCTGCTTGTGGTTCTCGACGCGTTCGGGATTCGTGGCCATACCGGGGGTGTCCGGATCGAGGTGGAAGCCCGCACAGAACCTCTTCCACAGCCCTTCGCTGCCGACGGAGATCTGCACGGCGCCGTCGGCGGTGCGAAACAGCCCGTAGGGCGAGATCGAGGGATGGTGGTTGCCCTGCGCCTCGCCGACCTCGCCGGCGACGGTCCACTTCGTCCCCTGGAAGGCGTGCACGCCGACGACACTGGCCAGCAACGACGTTCGCACGACGCGGCCCCGGCCGGTGCGCTCGCGTTCCTGCAGGGCCGCGACGACACCGAACGCCCCGTATATGCCGGCGAGCAGGTCCGCGATCGGGACGCCCACGCGCTGGACTTCGTCGGGGTTCGGTCCGGTCAGCGACATCAGTCCGGCCTCGCCCTGTGCGATCTGGTCGTATCCCGCGCGTCCGCCTTCGGGTCCGTCGTGACCGAAACCGCTGATGGACAAGACGACCAGGCGGGGGTTCAGTTCCGCGAGACGTTCGGTGGTGAATCCCAGGCGGTCGAGGACGCCGGTGCGGAAGTTCTCCATGAGTACGTCCGCGCGCCGGACGAGAGACTCGAGGGTGGCCCGTCCGTCTTCGGCCTTGAGGTCGAGGGTGATCGACTTCTTGTTCCGATTCGCCGACAGGAAGTACGTCGATTCCCGCTCTGCGTCGGCCGGCTCCACGAAGGGCGGCCCCCACCCGCGGGTGTCGTCGCCGCCGTGCGGGGTTTCGATCTTGATGACGTCCGCGCCGAGGTCGCCGAGCATCATCGCCGCGTGGGGGCCGGCGAGTGCGCGGGTCAGATCGACGACGACCACTCCTTGCAGCGGACCTGTGCGCTCCATCGTGTTCGTGGACATGTGAAACCACCGTTACTTCCTGGCGAGAGCCGCGAGAGCTGGACTATTGGTGCAGTGACCTAGTGGACTGGCCAATTAAATGAAACATCTGATCCGACCGATGTCAAGAGCTGAAAACGAGATACCTGGGGCGGGCCGGTCGCCTACCCGCCGACGGTCAGAGCCAGCCGGGCACCACGAGAATCGCCCAGGCCACGAGCGGCCCGATGGCGACGACGAGCGCGCTGTACTTCAGGATCTGCTTGTAGAACCGGTCTCGATCGACGTTCTGAGCATTCGCGAGAACCAACGCGCCGTTGGTCGAGAACGGGCTGACATCCACGATGGTCGAGGAGATGGCGAGGGCGACGATGACTCCCACCGCGCCCACCTCACCGGCGAGAAGGAACGGAACCGCGAGCGGAATGGTCGCGCCCAGAATCGCCGTGGACGAGGCGAAGGCGGAGACGATCGCACCGATATAGCAGAGGAGAAGGGCGACGAGAAGGGGCATACCCAGGCTGGCGACCGCATTTCCGACGTACTCGACCGTGCCCGCCTCCTGAAGGACTCCCACGAAGGTGAGGACGCCGCCGATGAGGAGAACCGTCGACCAGCTGATCTGAGCGATCGCACCCTTCTGCGCCTTCGGCGAGGCGAGCGCCAGGACGACGGCCACCGTCATCGAGATGAATCCGACATCCAGGTCGAGGATCAGCGAGAACACGGCGAGCGCGGCGAGGCCGAGCAGGGTGAGGCCCTGATCGAAGGTGACGCCGGAACGCACGGGCGAGGCCGCGAGGGCCGGCGACGGGCGCACCTTGGTCGCGGTGACCCCTCCCGATCCCGAGTTACCGCCGGTCGCGGGCACTCCTCCACCCGAGACGCCACCGCCGGGTTCGGCCACGCCCTGGGGGCCGTCGTCGTGGACGCTGCGCCCGATCAGGTCGCGGCCGCCCAGGAAGACGAACAGGAGCACGCCGATCGCGGCGTTGAACAGGAGACTGCCGAGGAAAAGTGTGAGCGGGCTGTTGGTGAGCCCCGCCTTGGACGCGATGTCGTTGACCGTGACGCCGTAGATGCTGATCGGCGAGAATCCGCCGGCCTGCGCTCCGTGCACGACCATCATGCCCATCAGGAGAGCGTTGATCTTGTAGCGGGCGGCGAAGCCGAGTGCGATCGGCGCGACGATCGCGACGGCGGCGGGACCGAGCGCACCGATCGAGGTGAGGACTGCGGTGATCCCGAACATCACCCAGGGGATCAGCGCGACACGACCGCGGACCAGCCGGACCGCCCCGCGGACCATGAGGTCGACGGTCCCGTTGTTCTGGGCGATCGCGAAGAGGTAGGTGATGCCGACCAGCGTCAGGAACAGGCTGCTGGGGAATCCGGCGATGATGTCGTCGCTGCTCATGTGCAGCGACAAGGTTCCGACGAAGAAGGCGGCAACGAAGCCGAGAGCGCCCATGTTCACAGGCAGCACGGTCGCGGCCAGGAACATGACAGCTAGCGCAAGTATGGGAATCAGCTCGGTCGACATGAAAGTCTCCGGTTCTGTGGCAGTGGCAACTGGTCTCGACCGCCGCCGGCGAGCAAATTGACTCAGTGGCAGATTGGCCTAGCCACTTCATACAAGCAGTGTCGCGGATCACTGTCAACAGGAACTGTGGGTGCGGTTACATGCCTAGGCGAGATACCGTGGAGTAGTTTCAGTGGAATGGAGAGTAGGTGGCCCAGTGGCTGAGCAACTGCGTCCGGTAGCGCGACCGCGGCTGTACGAGGTGATCGTCGAGCAGCTCTGCGCCCATATCGCCGACCACGAGATGACGCCGGGCGACCGCCTCCCCGCCGAGCGTGAACTCGCAGCTCAACTGGGCGTGAGTCGCGCTTCCCTGAGCCAGGCGCTCGTCGCCCTCGAGGTGCAGGGCGTGGTGTCGGTCCGGCACGGGGACGGTGCCGTGCTCGTCCGCCGCCCCATCGAGGAACGAGCCGTCAAGGCGTTGCGGGAACACGCCGACCGTCTCCCCGAGGTGATCGAGGCCCGCGAGGCACTCGAGGTCAAACTTGCCGGGCTGGCCGCCGAGCGCCGGAGCGACGAGGAGATGGCGGCCATCGATTCCGCCCTCGCGACGATGGAGGCCGAGATCGCCGCGGGCGATCGCGGCGTCGTCGGCGACGAGCGGTTCCACGAGGCCATCACCGTAGCGGCGCACTCGTCACTGCTGGCCAAGCTGATGCACGAGATTTCCGGGCTGATCCGGGAGACCCGGATCGAATCCCTCTCCCAGGCCGAACGCCCGCGGGCCTCGCTCGAAGGGCACCGGCGCATTGCGACGGCGATTCGAGACCAGGACTCCGCGGGCGCCTCCCGTGCGATGGCCGATCACATCCGGATGGTGTCCGACGTCGCGCTGCTGCGCGAGGGCGGGTAACCGGGTCTACCCACCGACCACCGACTGCGGCCGATGGGCACCGAGGATCGCGTCGGTGTCGGCGCCGAGTACCGGCGGTGCGGACGTCAGATGCGGGCGCTCGCCTGCGAAACTGACCGGGAACGCGATCTGGTGCAGGCTGCCCAGCGTCGGATGGTCGACCGTGCCGATCATTCCGAGTGCGGCAGTGTGCGGGTCGGCGTAGATCTCGTCGAGGTGCCGGATCGGTGACACGGGCACGGCGTGCGCGGTGAGCGTGTCACACCATTGCTCGACGGTGCCCGACGCGAAGGCCGCCGACAGTTCCCGCTCGAGATCGCCGCGATTCGCGACGCGGTCACGGTTGCGCTCGAATCGCGGATCGTTCGTCAAATCCTCGCGTGCGATCGCCGAGCACAGCCTCCCCCACTGGCTGTCGTTGCCCACCGCGACGACGAAGTATCCGTCGCTCGCGGGAAACGCTTGATAGGGAGCGAGATTCGGGTGGCCGGATCCGAGCGCGCCGGGACGCTCGCCGGTGGCGAAATAGTTGGTCGCCCAGTTCACGTGCAGCGCCAGCTGGCACTCGAACAGCGACGTCGTCACGTACTGCCCTCGGCCGGTCCGCGACCGCTCCACGAGGGCGGCGAGCACGCCGATCAGACCGAAGAGCGCCGCCCCCAGATCGCCCATCGCGAATCCGGCCTTCATCGGCGCCCCGCCCGGCTCACCGGTGAGCGACATCAGTCCGCCGGCGGCCTGCGCGATCATGTCGTAGCCGGGTTCGTCGCGCAGCGGACCCTCCTCCCCGAACGCCGAGATGTGCAAGACGACCAGATGCGGATACCGCTCGGACAGCGTCCGGTAATCGAAGATCCGCTGCAATCCGCTGCCGGGCTTGAAGTTCTCGACGACGACGTCGGTCTCCTCCAGAATGCGATGGATGACGTCCTGTCCCTCTTCCGATTTGAGGTCGACGGTCACGGACTTCTTGCCCCGGTTGATCGCGAGGTAGTACGTGGCGTCGGGGCCGACGAACGGCGGACCCCACGACCGTGTCGGGTCGCCGCCGTCCGGGTGTTCGACCTTGGTGACGTCGGCGCCGAGGTCCGCGAGCGACATGGTGGCGTACGGTCCGGCGAGGATCTTGGAGAGGTCCAGCACCCGCACACCCGCGAGGGGCGCCGGTCCGGTGGAGGTGGGGTTCACAGGAGAACTCCTGTTGCAGAGTCGGATCGGGGTGCCGCGGCCCGCGCCGAGCCCGCGGCGACGTCGGTGCCGTCGACGACGGCCGCGAGGTGGTCGAGGGCAGCCCCCGGGAGGTGTCCGGTGTCGCCGGACAGGTAGGCGTTCGCGACGAGCAGCGACCGGTGGCCGCTGCCCGAGGTGATCGCGAAGTCGGCGAGGTCGTAGAGCAGGGTGGCCATCGCCGCGCGGGCCAGCTCGTTCGCGTAGCGCGCGCACCCGGCCTGCGCGGTGGCGTCGTCCCCGGCGACCAGTAGGTCGCCTTCCTCGACCAGGTCGTCCCACCGTCGGCGGAGAATCTCGGCGCCGGGACCGCAGTCCGGTCCGAGTCCGGCGAGGATGCCCCGCATCGTGTCCGCCAGCCGGTGATGCGCACCGAGTTTGCGCATGCACCGCAGCACGTCCAGGGCGATGACGTTGCTCGAGCCCTCCCAGATCGACCCCAGGTGGGCGTCGCGGACCAGGCGGGCGTGGGCCCATTCCTCGATGTAACCGTTGCCGCCGCGTACCTCCATGGCCTCGCCGGTGACCGTCCGCGCCCGCTTGCAGATGTAATGCTTCGCGAGCGGGGTGAGGACCCGGATCAGGGCACGTGCGGAGTCGTCGCCGGCGTCCGCCGCCTGCAGGCACTGCGCGCTGTACGCCACCAGGGCGAGCGCCGCCTCGGCGTCGAGCGCGAGCGGCAGCAGGGTTGCGCGCATCAGGGGCTGGTCGAACAGGGCCTTGCCGAACACGACCCGCTCCCGGGTGTGGTCGACGGCATCGCGCACGGCGCGTCGCATCAGGGCACTCGACCGCATCGCGTTCGACAGCCGCGACGTGTTCACCATCTCGGCCATCTGCCGGAACCCGCGGTCGAGTTCGCCGACCTGTTGGGCGTACGCACCGGTCAGCGACACCTCGCCGCTGGGCATCGAGCGGGTGCCGAGCTTGTCCTTCAGCCTGTCGATCGTGTAGCTGTTGCGCTCGCCGTTCGCCAGAACCTTGGGCACCATGAACATTCCGACGCCGCGGGTGGACTGGTCGTCGCCGCCGGGGAACCGGGCCAGGGTCACGATGACGTCGGCGTCGGGATTGGACGCGAACCACTTCTTCCCGGTCAACCGCCACCCGTCGCCGTCACGCTCGGCCCGGGTCTCCGTGCGGGCGATGTCGGTGCCGGCCTGCGGTTCGGTCATGAACATCGCGCCGGTCATCGCGTCGTCGGGGTCCGTCGACGTCAGTGCGTCGATCCACGGTCCGAACACGTCCGGGTCACCGAACATGCGCAGGGTGCGGGCGGCGGCATCCGTCATCGACACGGGGCACGCCAGCCCGAACTCGGCCTGCACGAACACATACGACGCCAGGTATTTCACCAGGTGCGGCGGGACTGCGTCCCAGCCGTGCAGGCCGCCGCGGTGCGACAGTGCGGACAGCCCGTATTCGCTGTATGCGGCTCGGCACAGTTCCTGGTAGGAGGGGTGATACGCGATCCGGTCGATGCGTTCGCCATCCCGGTCGAACTGCTGCAGCACCGGCGGATTCTTGTCGGCGGTGGCGGCGAGGGCGTCGAGCCGGTCGCCGGCGTCGGCGCCCAGCCGGTCGAGCAGGATGTTCAGCTTGTCGCGGTCGGACGGTGCGGTCCACCGGTCGACGACGGCGCGCAGGGCGGGATCGGTGTGAGCGAAATTCATGAGTGAGCAACATCTTTCCGGGTCGAGGTGTGTTCGGGACGGGGCTCGGCGTCGGCCCCGCCCGAGCGGGCTTTGCCGCGGCGGAGCAGCAGGGTCATGCAGGCGAGCGAGAGCACGACGTAGCTGAGCCCGAGGGCGACGACCGGCCAGATCGAGTCGGTGTGGGTGAGCAGGAACTGGCAGAGCATCGGGGCGGTTCCGGCGAAGATCGCCGTCGACAGCTGATACGACAGCGAGATCCCGGTGTAGCGGACATTGGTCGGGAAGATCTGGGCGAGGATGCCGGCGAGCGCGGCGTAGTACATCGCGTGCGGCGCGGTGGCCAGCACCATGCCGAGCATGGCCAACGGCACAGACCCGGTCTGGACGAGAAGGAACATCAACGGCAGCAACACGAGTTCGGGCAGCAGCATCCACCGGACCGCCCGCGACGGATCGATTTTCGTGGCCAGCACGGCGCCGAACGGTTGCACGAGCACCTGCGCGACGAGCGCGATCGTGATCACGAGGAGGAAGTCCCCGCGGTCGAATCCGAGGTCGGTGGTGGCCCACGCGAGTGCGAACGTCGTCTTCACGTAGGTGATGGCGACACCCGCGACCACGGCGCCGACGCCGAGGACGAGTTCGACGGGATGCGAGCGCAGCACCTCGACGAGCGGCATCCGGGTGCGCTCCTGGGCGACGACGGCTTTCTTCATCTCCGGCGTCTCCGAGATCCGCAGCCGGATGTACAGCGCGACGACGACGAGCGCGGCGGACGCGAGGAACGGCAGACGCCAGCCCCACGACTCGAACACGCTGTCCGACAACAATGTCATTGCCAGGAACGCCAGGGTGGCGAGCAGATTGCCGACGGGAGATCCCTGCTGCGCGAATGCACCGTACAGCACCTTCTTGTTCGGTGGCGCGAATTCGGTGGCGATGAGCACGGCGCCACCCCACTCACCGCCCATCGCGATGCCCTGAACCACGCGGAGCGCGACGAGGAGTATGGGCGCCCAGATCCCGATCTGCGAGTAGGTGGGGAGGCAGCCGACGCCGACCGTTCCGATCCCCATCAAGATCAGCGTGATGATCACGGCGTTCTTGCGTCCGAACTTGTCGCCGAAGTGACCGAACACGATCCCGCCGAGCGGGCGGGCCACGAAGCCGATCGCGAACGTCGCGAACGCGGCGAGGGTGCCCACCGCGGGCGAGGCGTCGGGGAAGAACAGTCGGCCCAGAACCAGCGCGGAGGCGGTGCCGTAGATGTAGAAGTCGAACCACTCGATGGTGGTGCCGACGAAGGCGGTGACACCCGCCTTGCGAGCCTGCTTGGTGCTGTATTCGGGTGGTGCCGCGTCGCGGCCGGGATTCGGGTTCACGGTTCTCCCTGACTTTCGTGCTCGGGCGTCACACCGAGGTAGAGGTGGTGTGCATCACTATGGTCGGGATTCCGTGTAGAGTCCAAGACTTAATTCAGCTTGTTTAGGTGATCCAGACACATAGTCCCGAGGAGGGGTCGTGGAACTCCGTCACCTGCACGCCTTTCTCGCGGTCGCGGAGGAACTGCACTTCGGACGGGCCGCCGAGCGTCTCCATGTGGCGCAGTCCCCGCTCAGCCAGACCGTGCGGGCGCTCGAACGCGAACTGGGCACCGACCTGTTCGTCCGCACCACGCGATCGGTCCGGCTCACGGCCGCCGGCGAGGCGCTGGTGGGTCCGGCCCGGACCATCGAGGCGCAGGTCGGGATCGTGCGCGGCATCGCGCAGGCGGCGGCCGCCGGGGAGACGGGCCGCGTGACCGTCGGCTTCGGCGGCGCGGGCGGCTACACGGTGCTGTCCGTTCTCGCCCGCTCCCTCGCCGATGCCTACCCCGGCATCGAACTGGACCTGCGCCCGCAGATGTACTCCGGTGAGGTGCTCGACGCCCTCACCCGCGGAACCCTCGACATGGGCATCGTGGGGTTGCCGGTCCCGCGGGGCTTCGCCACCCACACCGTGCGCGAGGAAGCGCTGATGGTCGCGGTCCCGGCCGGGCACCGCCTCGTCGACGCGGGTGCCGTCGTGCCGCAGGAACTGGCGGGCGAACGGTTCGTGATCTACCCCGCCGAACACGGTTCCGTGGTCCGCGACGCAACGCTCGCGCTGTGCGCGGCAGCAGGATTCGCGCCCCTCGTCGCGCACGAGGCGCCCGACCCGTACAGCCTGCTCGCAATGGTCGGCGCCGGGGTCGGAGTCGCCGTCGTGGTGGATTCGACAGCGCACCTCACGATGGACGGCGTCGAATACCTGCCCATCGCCGGCGACGCCCCCACCCTCCCCATCGCCATGGCCTGGCAGGACTCGAATCCATCACCCGCGATGCAGACCGTGATCCGGGTGCTGCGGGACGTGATCGGGACTGTCGGGTAGCTGGCCGGCCGCCTCGTTACCCTCGATGGATCCACCGACCGAGAAAGCCCCCACTGCCGACAATCTCACACTGAAACCGAGAAGACGTCGGCCAGGTGGGTGATTCGCAGGGCACGCGCGAGCTTCGGGCGATCGCTGCCGTCGGCGATGTTCTCGCCCTGCGCGCCGAGGTGTGCGATGACCTCGGCAGCCCAGGCCACATCGCTCTGCAGCGGGGACAGTTCGCGATTGACGATCGCTGTGTCACCGACGTGCATGCACAGCTTGCCGGTCATCCCCATCGACCTGGTGACGGCCAAGGCCTCGGACAGATCGGGTTCGCCGGTCAAGCATGGGCCGTCGATGGGACCGGGGAGGCCGGCGGCTCGACTGGCGACGACGAGTCGTCCCCGCGCGTAGGCCAGCGCGTCGGGGTCGGCACCCACGTTGGTATCCCGACGGAAGTCGCCGGTGCCGAACGCTATTCGGGTGGTGGCGTCGGCCGAGGCGATGTCGAAGGCGAATTCGACGCCACGCGCCGATTCGACCAAGGCGAGGATCGGGGTGTGAGGCAGCTCGGCAGCCGTGCGATCGATGTGGTCCGCGGATTCGGCCTTGGCGAGCATCACGCCACTCAGCCCCGGGAGCCCCCGGATCGCGTCCAGATCAGCGGTCCAGTCCGCGGTGGTGACGTCGTTGATGCGCACCCACCCGATGCCCCCACCGGCGAGGAAACGCGTGACGGCTTCGCGGGCTTGCATTTTCGAGGACGGAACGACACCATCCTCGAGATCGAAGATCACCGCGTCTGCCGCCGAGTTCGTGGCTGCGGCGAACTCTTCCGGGCGCGAGCCCGCGACCAGAAGCCACGAGCGCGCATGTGTCGCGGGGACTACGACGGCTTGTGCCGACGATGTGAGGGTCATCCGATTCTCGTTTCTCTCGATAGTGCGGGGCGTGATGCGTGGGTCAGTGCGCGGCGACACCGGTGAGATGGTCGAGTGCGGAGAATTCGCGGTCGACGGTGGGCGCGGTGAGCAGGCCTGCGAGTCGCCGGGGGGACAGGATGTCATCGACCTGTGCTCGGGTGAGCAGGCCGTCGTCGACGGCGAGGTCGCCGACGTAGGCGCCGGTCTCCAGGGCCCGCTTGGCGATGTCCGCGCTGGCGGTGTACCCGATGAACGGCGAGAGTGCGGTGACGATGCCGATCGAGCGCCGTACACCCTGCTCGAGGTGGTCGCGGTTGGCGGTGATCCCGTCGACGCACTTCACAGCCAGGGTGTCCGCTGCCGCGGCCAGGTGCGTCGTCGAGCGCAGCAAGCTGTAGACGATAACGGGTTCGAAGGCGTTGAGCTGGAGTTGCCCACCCTCGGCGGCCATCGTGACCGTCAGATCGTTGCCGATCACCTCGAACGCGACCTGGTTGACCATTTCGGGGATGACCGGGTTGACCTTGCCGGGCATGATCGACGAACCGGCCTGGGCCGGAGGCAGATTGATCTCGCCGAGCCCGGCGGTCGGTCCGGAGGAGGTGAGCCGCAGATCGTTGCACGTCTTGGACAATTTGACTGCGACACGTTTGAGGATGCCGGAGACCTGGACGAATGCTCCGCAGTCCTGGGTTGCCTCGATGAGGTTGCCTGCCGGGACGACCGGTTCACCGGTCAGCTCGCGCAAGTAGTTGCAGGCAAGCGCGGAGTACTCGGGATGGCCGTTGATCCCCGTGCCGATGGCGGTGCCGCCGAGGTTCGATTCCAGCAGCAGAAGCACGCCCTCGGAGAGCCGGGCGCAGTCCTCGTTCAGCATGATCGAGTAGGCGGCGAACTCCTGCCCCAGGGTCATCGGTACCGCGTCCTGAAGCTGGGTGCGACCCATCTTGACGATGTCGTCGAACTCGATCGACTTGCGCTCGAACGACTCCGCGAGCCGACCGAGCGACGCGATCAGCAGTCGGAGATGCTCGACCAGCGCCAGCTTGATCGCGGTCGGATACACGTCGTTGGTGGACTGCCCAAGGTTCACGTGAGTCAGGGGGTCGAGTTCGGCGTAGGCGCCGCGTCCGAACCCCAGAATCTCGAGAGCACGATTCGCGATGACCTCGTTGGCGTTCATGTTCGACGAGGTACCCGCTCCGCCCTGGATCGGGTCGATCGGAAACTGGTCGAGCAGCGCCCCGGCGCGGATTTCCACGCACGCGGCCACAATGACATCGGCGCGCCGGTCATCGAGGAGGCCCAGGTCCCGGTTCGCCTGGCAGGCAGCCTGTTTCACCGTCGCCAACGCCGCGATCAGTGCAGGGTACTGACCGATGGCAGACCCGGTGATCGCGAAATTGTCCATCGCCCGGGCGGTGTGGACGCCGTAGTACGCCCCCGCCGGTACCGCCAGATCTCCGATCGAATCGTGCTCGATCCGCACATCGCTGTCGCTCAACTTTTCCACCAACACCCAATTCGCCGTTCTACTTGACAGGGACTATGACGTCGATCACTGTTGTCGAACAGTACACCACATCCAATATATTGGAGCTGTTGAATGACGACAACCCGAGCCATCCCCGCTGACTCCGCGACAGCACCCGAGGACGCCGATGCGTCTCGCACACCACGCAGGTGGTGGAAATTCTGGAAGCTGCCGATCGGGGTGCAGTCACTGATCGCCGTCGGCGTCGGCGCACTCATCGGCACGTTCGCCCCCGCCGTCGGCGAGCAACTCAAACTGGCCGGCGACGTGTTCCTCAACCTGGTTCAGATGATCGTCGTCCCCTTGGTCTTTCCGCTCATCGTGCTCGGAATCGCGCGCATGGATTCGGCGAAGAAGGTCGGTCGCATGGCCGCCAAGGCGATCCTGTACTTCGAGGTCGTCACCACGATCATCCTGCTGATGGCCGTCGCGCTGGCGAAGCTGCTCGACATAGGTTCCGGCGCCCCTGTCGCCGGCGCTGACGGAGCCTCCGTCGAGACCCTCGAGCAGGGCATCGACTTCCACGAACTACTCCTGCACGCTGTCCCGAAGAACGTCTTCGCCGCCTTCGCGGAGGGGAACCTGCTCGCAGTGATCGTGTTCGCCGGGTTCGTGGGCGTCGCACTCGCCGCGATCGGTGAGCAGTCGAAGCCGATGACGTCCGTGCTCGACTCGCTCGCCAACGCGATGTTCAAGGTGGTCGGATACGTCATTCGCCTTGCGCCCCTCGGGGTCCTGGGCTTCATCAGCTACGACGTCGCGCACTACGGGTTCGGGAACCTGTCGAGCCTGCTCGGCTTCCTCGCCGTCGTCTACGTCGGTATGGCGATCATCCTCGGCGTCATCTTTCCGATCATCGCCGCGATCTTCCGCGTCGAGTACGTCACCATGCTCAAGGCCATCGGAAATCTGGTCGGACTCGCGTTCGTCACCCGCAGCTCCGAGGCAGTGCTCGCGCCGCTGCTGCTCAAGCTCGAGGGGCTCGGCGTCAGCCGCTCGACCACCTCGTTCGTCGTGCCGCTCGGCTACTCGTTCAACACCGACGGCTCCGTGCTCTACCAGGCAGTCGCCCTGGTCTTCCTCGCCAACGCCTACGGCATCGACACGTCGATCCCCACCCTGCTGCTGATGGTCGGCGTGCTGGTCATCTTGTCGAAGGGCATGGCCGGCGTTGCGTCCGCCTCGATCGTGGTGCTCATCGCCGCGGGTAACACCATCGGACTGCCGGCCGAAGCCGTCGCACTCCTGCTGGGGGTGGACTTCATCGCCGACATGGCCCGCACCGCGGTCAACGTCGTCGGAAACTCCCTCGCCGCGTCGGTGATCGACAAGTCCGAGGAGAAAGCCGAGGCCAAGGCCGGTCGGTCCGCCGAAACGCCTGGCGACGAACTCGGCGACAAGGTCCTCGCCGGGCGACTCAACGCGGATGGGTAGTGGGTGCCCGGCCAATGAACAGTCGGTACCCTCGCGACAAGGCGCCAGGCACTCAACCACGCGGCCCCCGGGAGCGTGCGGCGTGCAGAGTACAGTATCCAGTATGTTGCGTGATAATCCGGTGGAGCGCCCCCGCATGAGCGATGTCGCGTTCGAGCGGATCTGCGACGCGATCGTCACCGGTGAGCTCGCGCCCGGATCCAAGGTCAAGGACAGCGAGCTGGCCGAGCATCTGGGCCTGAGCCGCACCCCGGTGCGCGAGGCTCTGACTCGGCTGATCGACACCGGACTCGTCGAGGCCAAACCCGCCGCCTTCACCCGGATCACCCCACTGAACCGGGCCGATGTCGAGGCAACGCTCGCGGTGATGGAGGTCTTGGACCAACTGGCCGTGAAAACGGGGGTGCCCAACCTCACCGACGACATGATCGACGTGATGCGCACCGCCAACGACGACCTTGCGCAGGCGATCAAGACCGACAACATCGGTGCCGCACTCGCCGCGGACGACACCTTCCACGGCGTCATCGTCGACGCCGCCGGCAACCCACTGCTCAAACGGCTCATGCACCAAGTGCACCCGCAGATCCACCGGATCTACTACCGCAAGTTCTCCAGCCTCCGCGGCTGGCAGGACGCCATCGAACACCACGACAACCTGATCACACTGTGCGCGGCCCGGGACGAAGCAGCGGCCGCCGAAATATCTTCGCAGCACCGGCGATTCCTCGGCGGCCTGATCGGCGAACTCTTCGACATCGACGAGTCCGCCACCTCGTAACCAGCTGCTACGGACCACCGCCGCGGGCATGCTCGGTGAGCACCCGCGGCGGCAGGTCTGGGCATCGACGCGCCCGCGACCTCGGCGGGAGGGCATTTCGCCCCGTCAATACATACGTACGTATGGTCGGCTCCGCTCATGCAAGCCGCACCCGCACGGGCACGGATTCCCACGACCGCAGCGTGTTGTTGAGGTGCCGGTGTACCGGCCCGGCGATCTCCATGGAGTCCACCCGCGATGCCAGTGCCGTCAGCAGCGCCTCCGATTCGAGCCGGGCGACGTGCTGGCCGACGCACTGGTGAATTCCCATCCCGTACCCCACGTGCCCGGACGGGTTTCGGCCGAGATCGAACGCGTCCGGGTTCTCCCACCTACGGGGGTCCCGGTTCGCTGCGCCGAGGAACATCAGGATCTTCTTGCCGTCCGGGATGGTCGTGCCGCCGATCTCGATGTCGCTGGTGGCGGTGCGGAAGAACGTCTGGACCGGCGACTCCCACCGGACCGCCTCGTCGAACGCCGTCCGGGCCAGCCTGCTGTTCTCCCGCAGCCTCGCCCACTGCTCCGGATGCGTCGCGAACGCGTAGAGCACGGCCGCGAGTCCGTTGACCGTGGTGTCCACCCCCGCAGTCAGCAACGACCGCACGACGAGCGGCGCCTGCTCGTACGTGATGTCGCCGCGGTCCGCCGCCGCCCAGATCTGCGCGCCGAAGCCGTCGCCGGTGAGCGCGTCGCGGGCACATTGCTCGTTGACCCAGCCCAACAGTTCGGCCACCCGCGGCGCCCCCTTCTCCACCAGACTGTTGACGGGACCGAACGCGTTGAATGCGTGGTCCCCGTACGGCAGCAGGTTCTCGCGTCCGGCGTCGGGAATGCCGACGGCATCCGGGAAGACCCGCAGCGGGAATGCGGCGGCGAGGTCGGTCGCCGCGTCGAATTCGGTTGTGTTCGCGAGCAACTGGTCGACGAGGACCTCCGCGTCCTGAATCCACGACACCCTGAGTTTCTGCAGCGCGCGGGGGCCGAGAATCTTGCTCAGCACCGCCCGCGGAGCGTCGTGGTGCGGCGGGTCGGCCTCGAGCAGGACACTCGGGGGACGCCACGGGGTCTCGTCCCGGAAGTTGCTCAGGCCGACCCCGGCGGCGGATTGGAACGACTGCCAGTCGGTCAGCGCGGCATGGACCTGCTCGTAGCGGCCCAGCGCGAAGACGTCGTATCGCCGCAGGTACACGACGGGGCCGGCGTCCCGCAGTTCGGCCTGGAACGGTAACGGGTCCTGCAGGACGTCGAGGGCGAACGGGTCGGCGTCGCTGACGGGCAACGCGGGAGCGGGGGCGAACATCGTCACGGTGAGTCCCTTCGGGGTGGGGGTGTCAGAGGTCGAGCACGAGGCGGTCGGAGCAGGACCGGGAGACACAAATGAGCATGCAGTCGCCGGCGGACCGCTCCTCGTCGTCGAGGACGGAATCGCGGTGGTCGGGGGCGCCGGCGAGGACGGTGGTCTCGCAGGTCCCGCACGTGCCCTCGCGGCACGAGGACAGGACGTTGACCCCGGCCGCCTGCACGGCGTCGAGGACGCTGGCGCCGGGTGACACCGTCACCGCGAGGCCGGAGCGCGCGAGTTCGACCTCGAACGGTTCGTCGCGCAGCGGCGCACCGCGAGCCTTCGGCACGAAGCGTTCGGTCCGCAGCATGCCGACGGGCCAGTCCGCGCAACAGTTTTCGACGGCGGCGAGCAATGGTCCGGGCCCGCAGACGTAGACCTTCGCGTCGTCGGCGGCGGCGAGGGACGCCGGCAGGTCGAGGTGGCCCTGCTCGTCCCGAGGCACGACGGACACCCGGTCGCCGTAGGCGGCGAGTTCGTCCTGGAACGCCATGGACGTGCGGGTGCGGCCGCCGTACAGAAGCTGCCAGTCGATTCCCATCAGTTCCGCCTGCCGGACCATGGGCAGCAGCGGGGTGATCCCGATACCGCCGGCGATGAACAGGTACCTCGGTGCGGGAACGAGCGGGAAGTTGTTGCGCGGACCGCCGACCCCGACGAGATCACCCTCCGCGAGTACGTCGTGGACGTACGCCGACCCGCCCCGTCCCGCCGGTTCCCGCAGCACTCCGACCCGGTAGCTGTACGCATCCCACCGGTCGCCGCACAGTGAGTACTGCCGCGTCAGCCCGTTCGGGAGCAGCAGGTCGATGTGGGCTCCCGGTGCCCAGTCCGGTAGGCGCCGCCCGTCGGGGTGACGCACGGTCAGTGCGACAACACCTTCCGCGACAAGCTCTTTGGCGACAACGTGTAGCGCCGCGTCCGCTGGTGCACCGGAAGAAACCGGGTTCTGTGGCATCTCGACTCCTCGATCTCGCGTTTGTTCGAGGATCTTCCGAGCCGGGGGTGAGCCGCCAGATCATTTTCAATAGTTGAAAGTCGAGATGTAACCGGGGTCACTCAACTGGGCGGGGGCGGTCCGCCCGCCCGCTCGAGTCCGTCGAGAATCAGGTCGAGCCCGTATTCGTACTCGTCACCGAAGTCGTATCCGGGTGCCATGGCGTGCTGCGTCACGAACTCGGCGAGGTGGGGGTACTCGTCGGCCGGGACACTGCCGAGGATCGATTCCGCCACGTCGGCGAGCTCGTCGGAGGAACCGAACGGCAGGCTCGTCTCCTGCATCGCAAACCCGTAGATGTAGCTGTCCAGGGCCGAGAAGGCGTGCGCGGCAAGCTCGATGGAGAATCCCGCTGCTCGCAGAATCCCCAGCACCGCGTCGTGGTGGCGCAGCGTCGCGGGGCCGGGGGTTGCCCGCGATTCCATCAGGACGGTTGCCCAGCGGTGCCGTGCGAGCACGTTGCGTATGGAGATCGCCCGCCGGCGCATCGCGGACTTCCAGTCGCGACCGTTCGGCGGCAGGTCGATCTCGCCGAAGACGACGTCCACCATGCCGTCGAGGAGGTCGTCCTTGTTCTTCACGTGCCGGTACAGCGACATCGCCTCCACCCCGAGCGTCTGCGCGATCCCGCGCATCGTGAGTGCCTCGACGCCGCTGCCGTCGGCGAGGGTGACGGCGGCGCGCAGGACGCGTTCCCTGGTCAGGGGAACGCGGGGTTCTGCCGTCGGGTCGGTCTCGGCCGTCATCGCACATTCTCCACCGGCATAGTTTACGTTGTAAGCAGAGGCTTACGTTGTAAGCGTACGATGTAAGCAGACGTACACCGGAACCCGCCGATCCGCTATCCGAACGGAGTCCGACCATGGAGCCACCGACCGAACCCGACAGCCACACTTCTGCGTTCACGGGCGCACGAGCCACGATGAAGGCCGTCGCCCAGGACCACTACGGCCCGCCCGAGGTCCTCGAACTGCGGGACGTCGAGATACCCGTTCCCGCCGACGACGAGGTCCTGGTCCGAGTGCACGCGGCGGGTGTCGATCGCGGCGTCGCGCACCTCGTCACCGGGCTCCCGTATCCGTTGCGCTTCGCGGGCTACGGCATCCGCCGGCCCAAGTCCGCCGTTCCCGGGATGGATCTGGCCGGGCGCGTCGAAGCGGTCGGTCGTGGCGTCACGGGATTCCGTCCCGGCGACGACGTGTTCGGCATCGGCACCGGGACGTTCGCGGAGTACGCATGCGCACCAGCGGCCAAACTCGCGCTCAAGCCCGCCGGTCTGCCGTTCGTGCAGGCCGCGGCGATCGCGATCTCCGGGCTCACGGCGCTGCAGGGTGTGCGCGACCACGGCAGGGTCACGCCGGGGCAGGCGGTACTGATCATCGGCGCGTCCGGCGGAGTCGGCACGTTCGCCGTGCAGGTGGCCAAGGCGTACGGGGCGGAGGTCACGGGCGTATGCAGCACCGCGAAGGTCGACCTGGTCCGGTCGATCGGCGCCGACCACGTCGTCGACTACACCCGCGAAGACTTCGTTCGCCTCGGGCGGCGCTACGACGTCGTCCTCGACATCGGCGGCAACTCGTCCCTCTCCCGCCTGCGCCGGGTCCTCACACCGCGCGGCAGACTCGTCATCGTCGGCGGCGAAACCGGCGGACGGTGGCTCGGGGGCACCGATCGCCAGCTGCGCGCACTCGCGCTGTCCCCCTTCGTGAGTCAGACACTGTGCGTGTTCGTCTCGAAGGAGGACGGTAAAGACCTGCTCGTGCTCCGCGACCTCGTCGAGTCCGGCGCCGTCACACCCGCCATCGACCGGACGTACTCGTTGAGCGAGGCCGCCACGGCACTGCGAAGCCTCGTCGACGGTCAGGTTCGCGGAAAGCTCGTGGTCGCCGTGTCCGCCGGCTGAGTTACGCGGTGTGCGCCCTTCGGCTGATGTCTTTGTCGACCGCGGTGGCGATGTCGTGGACGAGCCGGGAGTGCCAGAGTTTGTGGGCCTCGAGGTCCGCGGTGAGCGCGTGGCAGTCCGGGCATTCCCGGGAGCTGGGTTGCGAGGTGCTTTCCATGATGCTGCGCTTTCTGGGAGAAGTGGTTCCGATTCCACCGTGGCACGGGCGGGGCGGATAGTCCACCGCGCGCAGCGTCACAGACATTGGTCAGCCGCCCGCGCAATTGCGTCGGATTCCAGCAAATCCGTGGGGCTCTGTCACCTGGCCTTGCCCTATGTCGGCGCCGCCGCCATCACGCGGGTGATGCCCTTCGCGGCCGCCTGGAGCGCGGGGATCTGCGCGTACGCCTTCTCGTCGTTCGGCACGATGACCGACAGCGCAGCGACGACCTTGCCGCTGCCGTCCCGCACCGGGACTGCGACGCCCGTGGTGTCCGGGTAGAGGTGGCCGGCGCAGAGGATGTAGCCGTGCCGGCGCACGTCGGCCAGGACTCCCCTCAGCTGTCGTGTGGTGCGAATCGTGTTGTCGGTGTACACCTTCAACGGCTCGCTCAGGATGCGCTCCTGCAGCTCCGAGGGTCCGTGCGCGAGCAGGACCAGCCCGGACGAAGACACGTGGAGCGGCATCCGGCCCGCGATGCGCGTGTAGTTGACGACGGAACCCGGTGCCGTGAGTCGCTCGATGAACAACACCTCGTCACCTTCGAGGACACCGAGCTGAGTGTGCTGCCCGACGACGGTGTGCAGGTCCTCCATGAACGGCATCGCCGCTTCCCTGAGCCCGAGGGTCGGGGACGCCCGCGACGCGACCTCCCACAGGCGGACCCCGATCCGCACCTTCCGGTCCTCACGCTCGAGCCAGCCGCACCCCACCAGTTCGTCGATCAACCGCGACGTCGTGGAGATGTGGAGACCGGACCGTCTGGCGATCTCGGACACCGTGAGCAGCGAATCGTCCGAACGGAACGATTCGATTATCCGCACCGTCCGGGCCAGGACGGACTCGCCGGTGTGCACACGCGCCATGCCTTCAGTGTGCACACCGGCCGGCGCTCAGCGCAGGTCGCGCCGCCGGAACGCCGCCACACCCACCACGACCAGCACCACCGTGATCAGCAGCAGCCACACGATCGGCGTCGCCTCGAATTGCCCACCCGGCAGCTTCGGGGCGTGGCTGAACGGCTCCAGATTCAGCACCGCCTGCGGGAACTGCGCGATCGACCCGACCATGAAGATCAGCAGGAACGCGACGAGCACTCCCCACGCCACCGGCGTGAACCGCGGGACCACACCGAACAGGAGGACCGTCACTCCGGCGAGCATCCAGATCGCGGGAAGCTGCACGAGCGCCGCCCCGATCACGTCGGGCAGGGCTCCCCCCACGTCGTCGATGGATGCTCCGTACGTGAGCCCGGCGGCAACTCCGGCCACGATCATCGCGACCGCAGGTCCGAGCAACGCGAACAGGATGTGGCTCGACGCCCACCGGACGCGGCCGACGGACCCGGCCGTCACGGGTTCGAGGCGCTGCGCGTTCTCCTCGGAGTACAGCCGCAACGACGCGGAGATCGCATAGGCCGCGGCGGCGATCGCGAGCATGGTGAACGCGTAGCCGATGAACGACTTCTCCAACGACTGCGAGCCGCCCATCCGCGTGATGATGTCCCGGATCGTCTGACTGTCGCCGATCTGACCGCCGACCCCCTTGGCGGCGCTGCCGATGAGCAGGCCGTACAGTCCGAGCCCGGCGGTACAGGCCGCGAGCGTTCCGCGGTGCATCCGCCACGCCAGTCCCAGAGTTCCGGCGAGCGCCGGCGACGCGTCCGTGGGGCCGGGACGTTCGGCGATCAGACCGGCGCCCACATCGCGTCGGCGCAGGAGAGCGTATGCCGCCCAGGTGAGTACGACTGCCGTGACGAGGCTGGGAATGACTACCCACCAGCGTTCGTCGGCATACGGACGGATCTGCAGGTCCCAGCCGAGCGGTGAGACCCACGACAGGGTGCCGGACCCGGCATCACCGACCGCGCGCAGCGCGAACGCGACCCCGAGCACCGTCAACGCGACGCCGCGCGCGACGCGGGCGCCGGTACTCACCTGCGCCGCAACGGCTGCGACCGCCGTGAACACCAGACCGGAGCAGGCCAGCGACGTCCCGAAGGCGACCGAACCGCCCACCGGAAGGTCTCGGGCGAGCAACGCTGCTGCACAGAGGATCCCGGTGACGACGGACGCGCCCCCGGCGAGGAGCAGCGCCGCTGTCAGGCCCGAGTACCGTCCGACGGAGGTGGAGTCCAGAAGCTCCGCACGGCCGGTCTCCTCCTCGGCGCGGGTGTGCCGGATGACCGTCAGGATCACCACCAGCCCGATCAGCGTGTAGTAGATGCCGGCCTTCCAGACGCCCACCGAGCCGAGACTGGAGTTGAAGATCGGCCCGTACATGGCGATCTGCGCGGGGCTGGCCGCCGTGGTGGCCGCGAACTCCGCCAGTTGGGCGTCGGAGGTGTAGATGTCGGCGATGCTCGCCACGTACAGCGCGGGCGCGAACGCGAAGATCAGAATCCACAGCGGCAGCGCGATCCGATCCCGGCGCAGGAACAACCGCAGAAAGTGCAGCGTCCCCTTGAAATCCGAGGAAGTCACCGGCGCCGGCTCGACGGGCCGGTACCGGGACACCGTTGCGGTACTCATGCCCGCACCTTCTCCACAGTGTCGGACGACGCCGTCGTGCCGTCGTCGATCTCGTAGTGCCGCAGGAAGAGTTCTTCGAGGGTCGGCGGCTGACTGACGAGGCTGCGAACCCCGGTGTCGCCGAGTACCCGGATGAGCTCGCCGAGATGTTCGCTGTCGACCTGGCAGTGCAGCGTCGACCCGTCGAACTGGATGTCCGCCACGCCGTCGATGCGACTCAGATCGCCGGGATCGCCGAGAAGTTCGGCGGTGATCGACGTACGGCTGAGATGCCGCATCGACGCAAGTGTCCCAGATTCGACCGTCCGCCCCGACCGGATGATGGTGACCCGCTCGCACAGCGCCTCCACCTCGGACAGGATGTGACTGGACAGCAACACCGTCACACCGCGGTCGCGGGCCTCGGCGACACACTCACGGAAAACCTGTTCCATCAACGGATCCAGGCCCGACGTCGGTTCGTCGAGCAGCAGCAGGCGAGCGTCGGACGAGAACGCCGATACCAATGCCACCTTCTGACGATTGCCCTTCGAATACGCCCGCCCCTTCTTTCGCGGGTCGAGGTCGAAGCGCTCGATCAGATCCTGCTTGCGGGTCTCGTCCAGTCCGCCGCGCATCCGCGCAAGGAGGTCGATGGTCTCGCCGCCGGACAACGACGGCCACAGTGTCACGTCGCCGGGGACGTACGCCATGTCGAGGTGCAGGGCGACGGCGTCGCGCCAGGGATCGCGGCCGAACACGGTGGCCTCGCCGCTGTCGGAGTGCAGGCTGCCGAGGAGGACGCGGATGGTGGTGGATTTGCCGGCGCCGTTCGGCCCGAGGAACCCGTGCACCTCCCCTTCGCCGACCTCGAGGTCGAGTCCGTCCAACGCCCGGGTTCGCCCGAACGTCTTCACCAGGTTGCGCACTTCGATGATCGCACTCATAGCTGCTCCTAGTTCGGGGAGTCGGTATGTTCTGCGGAAGCCGCGCCCGCCTGCGCGGCGCCGTCTGCGGTGGCCAGATATGCCTCGAGCGTCGACGAATCCGGCAGCAGGCCCTCGGTGTACATCTCGAGGGCGGGCAGTGTGACGTCGGTGGCGAGGTCGCGGATGGCCGTGGCGTAATCGAGCGGAGCTTCCTTGTCGGCGCGCATCTGCAGGTAGAGCAGCATGGCGCCGACGTTGTAGAGGGTGAGGTATCGCGCCCGCGCCTTCGGGTTGCGGCTGGGCCGGACGCTTCCGGCCGCCACTCCCAGCGCGAGATACTGCTCGGTGTCTTCCACCATGTGCTCGAAGAGGGATTCGCCGAGGCCGCCGCCCGCCTGAAAACTCCGCACGATGTACGCGACGAGCGGGGCGTACTGCTCGATGTCGGCGAGAGCTTGCATGGTGCCCGCCGGCCCGGGCGTGGATATCGCCTCTGCCTTCTGCTCCCGGATGATCCGCAGGACGTGCTCGTCGCATTCGGCGCGCAGGCCGTCCTTCGACCCGAAATGGTGGATCACCAGGCCAGGTGACACTCCGGCGGCGGTGGCGATCGCCCGCACTCCGGTACTGAAGCCGTGATTGCCGAACACCGTGATGGCCGCGTCGCGCACTCGCGCGCGGGTGGTCATATCGGGGTGCGGGACCTCGGAACCGGCATTGGTTGAACGCATGTTTAGTACGCTAAACGCGTGTTTAACCGGGCGCAAGGGGTGACGGCGTCAAGATTTCGTCAAAGGTGGAAATTCGGGCGTTCGTGAACGCGACGCTCGGACGGGGATACCGGTTTCGGGCGCAGGCCTCGTCCAAGGCCTCGTCGACGGTCCCCTGTACGTCGGCCCGATCCTCGTCCTGTACGACGAGTTCCGTCAGAATCGCGCCGTACTCGCGTCGGACCTGTTCCATCAGCCCGATCGCCCCGTCGATCGCTACGAAATCCGCAGCGCAGCGGAAACCGACCAGCCGCAGTTGTGGCTGCTCCATCACCGCGCGCAATGCCTCCTCGATGCCCGGGCCGTACGTGCCGAGCACCGAGAGGTCGAGCACCGTGTTCTGCCGTGGCTGCTCGTGCACGAACCGGTGGGGAAGATGAAGCGTCATCGGAACCTCCTCGGGGATTCAGTTCCAAGATCTACCCCCGCCACGCGAGGTCGCGGCCGTTCTTGACGGCAATATGACTCCGGTGGCCGCAATCCTGACGCGGTGTTGGCACGGAGTCCTGTGTTTCCCTAGTCTGTGGCCTTCTCGACCGCCTCGCGCGTGAGACCGGTCAGCTTTTCGACATTCTCGGTCGAAGCCGGATAGCCGGCCGACGTCACCCCGATGACGTACTCGCCGGCAAGCGCGCCGTACCCGATGTGCGTGTCCGCTCCCTGAGTTACGGAACCCGCGAATGCCTTGTCGCCGACATCGGTCGGCGCCGGTAGCGCGACGAACCCCTGGACGACTTCACTTATGTCGATCGCCTGCTCGAATGCGGTCGAGGCTGCGTCGGCGCTGGGATATCGATCGACAGAGACGGTTACCCTTCTGCCGTCGCCCCCTTCGTAGATCACCATTCTCGTCGCGTCGGGGGCACCGGACGCAGTGGAGTTCTCACTCGTCGCCGTCTGTTGGCTTATCTCGGGGAAGTAATTCTGTACGACGTCCAGCCCTACCAGAAGGTCCTGCGGCAACAGATTCGTCCCGGATGTCGTCGCATCCTGCTGCGATTCGGTATCGGCCTGTGTGTCCTGCTGCCCACACCCACCCGCGAACAGGACTCCGGCCAGGATGATCGAGAGGATCGTGAGAAGGGCGTTCCTGCCGATCCTTCGCACGCGGTATAGCTCCGTTGGTTGCACCATGCGTGATACCCCCTGTTGCTCGGGACAATGCCTCATCGTGTGGCCGGCTCGTGAGCTGACCGACCAGAAATCGCACGGCACCAATTCTCTCCGCTCCGAAGGCCCTTGGCAATCGTCTCGCTTCGAGTGCTTCACCGTGGGCCAGCATCCCTTCGGTATCGAAGCAGATGACCTGACTGCCTGAGTGTTTCAGACCGCCAACCTCGGCCGCGAGGCCGACAAGCAGATCCTCGGCGACCTGCGGACGTCGAGATCGCCGGAGCGCGGCCACGGTACCTCGCGGCCGGTCTGCTGGACGAGCTGGTGCTGCGCTGAGGGCATCAACGATTTACGGCCCGCCGCCTACTCCTCCGCCACTGCTGTTGAAAGGAAAGATATCGGTGTGGGAGCCGTCCATGCGTCGCGGTGAAATTGACGAGGACGGACTCGGTTTCCGATCATGCATGAGCGCACGGAGCATGATCCCCAGCCGTCGGAGTGTCCGCCGGAACCAGCTCCCCGAACGGACCGGTGCTGTCGCGGACTCGTACGGGGTTGGTTCCTTGCGGACGTAGTGCTCCATACACCCAGCGTAGCCAGCAACGGGCAACTACGGGCCCGCCATCCGAGGTTCGTCCAGGGCAGCGTTGGTCGCCGAATACAGCTGCGTGAGTGGCGGTCCAGTTCGCACGGTCTGTAACAGATCCTGTCCCGCCTCCGAAATGGAATGGGGGGCGACGGACGTCTCAATTCTCGCGGTGACGAAGGAATGGAGCGCTCATGAGCAAACAGCTGGGACGACGGATATGTGCCGCGGCACTCACAACTGTCGGACTGGGAACCGCAGTGGCGGCCGGAGGAGGCGCTGTCGCGAATGCTCAGCCCGCGCCACCGACGTCGACGACAATGACGTGCTCGAGCGCGAATCCCCTCGTCTGGGCACCGCCGTTCACGTGGACCATCAACGCCGCGTCCGGGGAGTCGCTGCGACCGGGTGGGTCTGCACTGGAGCCGGCAATTCTGCTGAGCGGCGGCAACGAACTGCCGACGCCGCCCGGTGGTCTCATCCCGAGCATCGGGATCAACTGGTACGGCACGCGGGTGTCGGTCGACTGGCACAACGCGACCACCGGCGCGACCGGGCACAGCGTCAGCGATGAGGCGGCCTGGCAGCAGAAGCCCGGAATTCCGATCAACCGGACCTGGACAGGAACCGGCGCGGTGTCGTTCACCGTGACCGTCCAGACCGGCGCGGGATGGTGGTTCGTCAATTCGCAGAACGCCGTCTGCCAGGGAACGATTTCGGTCGTGCCCGGTCGGTGACGCGGGACCGTCCGCGACAGGTCAGGTTGGAGGCGGTTGGTCGTTTGACTCGGCGAGTTCGGCGAGCCTGTCGGCAGAGGCCAGAAGCATGTCCGACGTGGTGGCCCGGGCGCGCTGGAGGCGCTTCTCGTCGGTCAATCGCGACCAATCGTAGGTATGCGTGACGCGGACGTGCGCGTCGTCGACCCGGTCGACTTCCCAGCGCCACAGATGACCCGGCGGCTGGTTGCCTTGCAGCGAGGGCCGCCAGGCAATCAGGCGCCCCTCCTCGAACTCGACCACGTGGTTGTCGCGGATGCCGCCGTTGGTGAGCGTCATGGTGAACACGTCACCGACGGCGCGTACCCGCTGCCCGGCGGCGGCCTCGGCCAGGTTGTTGTTGCCATCCCAACGCGGCTGTTGCGCCGGGTCGGCAATCAGTTCGAAAACCGTCCGCGCCGGGGCTGCGATAATGCGGCTGGCGGTCACGACGGTGGGAATCCCGTTCTCCTCAGTCATAACTCGATCAAACCATGACGAGTCGGCAGATCCGGAGCACAATGCCTCTTCTTACGCTTGGCAAGTCGATCACGATCAGCGGACTGGTGCTGGCCGGGCTGTTCGGTGCCGCCGCCCCAGCCGCGGCGGATCAGACTCGAGACAGGTGGGTGAACATCCCCGACACCGCGACCGTCGCTCACGGAATTTCCTGCGGCGGCCGCATCGGAGGAGTCACCGTCGCCACGGACAGTCTGCCCGGGCTGGTCTATGTTCGACTGAACGCGACGTTCGTCGGGATCTCGGCGACGCCCGGAATGCTGTGCTCGGTATCCGCGACGCTGCATTGGCGCAACCTGGAGACCGGCGCTGCGGGATCGTGGTCCGCCGACGTCAGTGGAGGGGTGATCGACTTCCCGGCGGAGCCGTGGACGCACCTCGAGACGGGGTCCGGCCGCGTCGAAGTCACCCTCACAACCGACCGTCCGCACATCCCGAGCGACACGGAGATCAACGTGTATTGAGTCGGCTGTCCCTGCTCCGGGTCGGTACTTCGCCCGGCGAAAGATCTGCGGGAAACGCAGTCGTGAAATAATATCCGCCTCCATCCAGGTCGACATCGATGCCCGCACCTGGGCCTCGACGCCACGACACGACAGCGCGGTTTCGTTCGGCTGCACCCCTCGTTCGGTGGGCGGCAGTAGCGTCGAATCGGGACAATCCGGACTACCGAGGAGAGGGCACAAGCATGCGCAATTTTCGACGTACGGCAGTAGCCGGGGCCATGATCGCGGGGCTGGTGACTGCGGGGGCGGCAACGGCGTCCGCCGCTCCGTTCGGCTCTCTCGGCGACGGACCCGACCTGGTTATCACGCAAGCGAACGCCGAGGGTGTCAACGCGTGCGCCGTGCGTGTCACGAACGGGGGTGACGGGACCGCCACCGGAGTCACGGTCCACACGCCGCTCATCTATCCGAGCATCAACCTCGGCACTCTCGCCCCCGGCGAATCGAAGGTCGCCGAGTACTTCGATTGCGGATTCTCGGAGCGCATCTTCTACTTCGCTACGACGAGCGGCGAGACGAACTGGGCCGACAACTTCCTGTACCTCGAACTCTGAGCGCGGGGTCGCCGGGAGCCCCGACTCGGGCCAGGTCAGCTCCCGGCGACCACGGATCCAATGAATTTTTTTAGAATATTTAAGAAGAGTCATTGACTCGCTGAAGATCTTCACTATAGTTCTGTGAGTCAGGTCACCCAGCGGGAGGAAACGCCAATGACGGCCGAGAGCACCACGCACGCTCCGCCCGCAACGAGTGCCCTGCTGACGACCGTCGGCAACAAGATTCGCACCATGCGCAAGGAGAAGGGCATGACCCTTGCGCAGCTCTCGGAAATCACGGGACTCAGCCCGGCGATCGTCAGCCAGATCGAGCGCGGTCTGGCCAACCCGTCCTTCACCACCCTGGCTCAGCTGGCCCACGGGCTGGACATCCCGGTCGGCAAATTTTTCATCGGCCAACCGGACACCAAATCACCCGTCGTGCGAAAACACGAGCGGCGCAACCTCGTCGGCGTCACCAAGAAGTCGATGGGGGAAGCCGTCTACGAACTGCTCACCCCCGAGCTCAACGGCGGTGCCCTGGAGGCGCAATGGATCGAAACGCCGCCCGGGCACGACACCAGCGCAACCCCGTTCCGTCACAGCGGCGAAGAATTCGGCATCATTCTTGCCGGCCGCAAGGACATCTATCTGGACGGGGAATGCCATTCTCTGGAGGCGGGCGACTCGATCACCTTCTCCTCGGACATCCCGCACTGGTACAAGAACAGCTACGAAGAGGTATGCGTAGCGATCTGGGTCAACGCACCACACGCGTGGTGAGTCCGGCGTCCAACGCCGGCCGTTAGCGACACGCACCGGAACGGGACATCATCTCCCCGGACATCCCGCATCGGTACGAGAACAGCTACGAAGAGGTATGCGTAGCGAATTGGGTCGACGCACCACACCGTGGTGAGCCCGGCGTCCACCGCCGGCCGTCAACCCAACCCTCCTTACTGTCCGGCCGCCTGAACGGCCCGACACAACGCATCCCGTCGCCGTGATGCGTCATACCCTCTTGCACCCTCGCGGTGCCAGCGTAAGGACAAGACCATTGCTTGACACCACTGTGACAGCATCGAGCAGGCAGCAACAACTCACCCCCGAGGTCCGCAAAGGCCTCCTCGGCCTCGGCCTCGGCAATGCCCTCGAATGGTACGACTGGATGGTCTTCGGACTCCTGTCGGCTTTCATCGGACCGAACTTCTTCCCCTCCACCGACCCCCTCAGCGCCACCCTGAACACCCTGGCCGTCTTCGCGGTCGGCTTCGCGTTCCGGCCGCTGGGCGGCGTCATGCTCGGAACCCTCGCGGACCGGATCGGCCGACGCCGAGTCATGTTGATCTCCATCAGCACGATGGCCGTGACCACCCTGATCATCGCGATCACCCCCGGCTACGCACAGATCGGGGCGTGGGCCGGGGCCATCCTCGTCGCCTGCCGCGTCGTGCAGGGCGTCTCCACCGGCATCGAGGCCCCGCTCTCCACGGCCCATGCCGTCGAACTCGTCCCCGTCGGACGAGAAGGCCTGGTTGCGGGCGTCATGTCGTTCTATGTCAACCTCGGCGTGCTCCTGGCGTCCCTGGTCAGCTTCCTGTGCAGTCTGATCATCGGCGGGGCCGCCATGGGTGAATGGGGCTGGCGGATCCCCTTCGTCATCGGTGCCGTGTTCGGCGTCGTCGTCGTATACCTGCGCCGCGCTCTGCCCGAAACCATGCGCCCGGAAGAACTGTCGGACAACACCACCGGCGCCGTCTGGACGGGCGTCCGCAAACACTGGCTCAGCGTCCTCGCCATCATCTTCGTGGTGGGTGCCGCCCAGGCCTACAACTACGCGTGGAACGTCGGACTGCCGGCGGCCGCACGCAGCAACTTCAAGGAAGATCCCACCGCGGTATTCGCCCTCACGACGGCGCTCGGCGTCGTTCTGGTCGCCGGCAGCTGGGTGGTCGGCAAGCTGACGGACGGCAAATCCATGTCACGCTGGTTCCTCTGGACCCGCGCGCTGGCCGTCCCGGCCGTCTTCCTGATGCTGATGTACGTGCAACCCGGGATCGGCGGCTTCGCGGTCGTGCTTCTGGGCGGCTCGGTGGTCCTGGTGCTGAACATGACCCTCTACAACGTGGTCAGCACGTCGCTGATGCCCAAGAACTGCCGTGGCGCCGGTGTGTCGCTGGGGTACGGGGTCGGCGTCGCGCTGTTCGGCGGCACTGCTTCCTACCTGCTCGTGTGGTTCCAATCCGTGAACGCCAACTGGATATTTCCGGTCTACGTGGCCGTTCTCTCCATCCTCAGCATCGTCTTCTACCTGCTTGCTCGCCGTGCCAACGGCATCTTCGTCGGAAAGTAAGGACTCCCATGACCAACCTCGATCTGCGCGTCGCCAGCCACGACCTCACGGCGCCCGTCGTCAACCGCTCCCAGGTGCTCGTGGTGGGCGGTGGCCCCGCCGGAGTATCCGCCGCGGTCACGGCCGCTCGCTCCGGCGCCAGTGTCACTCTGCTGGAGCGCTACTCGTCGCTCGGGGGCCTGGCGTCCGGCGGCATGGTGCTGGTCCTCGACGACATGATCAACGGCCAGGACATCACGGTTACCGGAATCGTCTCCGAGTACGTGGAGCGGCTCCAGGCACTGGACCTCGCGGTCGTCCCGCCCAGAGAAGACCGCACGGCCTCCACCGAACTGTGGAACAAATGGGGCCGCTACGGAACCTTCGACTTCCACTCCCACACCAACCCCAAACCCATCTGCTACGCCGCCGCATTCGATCCCGACGGCTGGAAGCGCGTCTCCAACGACCTCGTCCGCGAGGCCGGCGTCAACCTCCGACTGCACACCTGGTTCTCGCGTCCCATCGTCGACGACGGCGTCGTCAAAGGCGTGGTGTGCGAAACCAAGTCCGGTCCCCAGGCGTTCCTGGCGGACGTGGTCATCGACACGACGGGCGACATCGACGTCGCATCCCGTGCCGGTGCCGCCCACATCAAGGACAGCTACATCACCACGCTCGTGTTCCGGCTGGGCGGCGTGGACACGGCAGCTGCCGAACGCTTCGAACAGGGGAATCCCAAGGAAGCGCGAGCCCTCAACCGCAAGATCAAGCGACTGCTCGGCGGCGCCTGGGAGCTGTGGTGGCTCAAGACACCGCTCGACGGCGTCGTCTGGTGCAACGCCCCGCACATGAGCGGCTTCGACGGCACCGACCCGGGCGACCTCACGGCCGCCGAGTTCGCGGCCCGCGACCGCATCACCGAGGCGGTGGAGTACGTCAAGGAGCACCTCCCCGGATTCGGCAACTGCTACATCGTGGACGTCGCATCCCAGCTGGGCGTCCGGCAGACCCGCCTCCTCGAAGGCGAGTACATCATGACCAAGGAAGACGTGACCACGCGACGGCACTTCGCCGACTCCGTCGCCCGCGGGCGCGACTACTACTACCCGTACCGCTCACTCCTCCCGAAGGAAGTCGAGCAGCTACTCGTTGCGGGCCGGCACTACTCGGCGACCCCCGACGCCCAGAAGATGTCCCGCGAGATCCCGCCGTGCATGGCCATGGGTCAGGCGGTCGGCGTCGCGGCGGCCATCGCCGTCCGGGACGACGTGACCGTCCGCAGCGTGTCCGCCCTGGACATCCAGGCGGGCATGCGCAGCCACGGCGCAGACCCCGGCGACATCCCCTCCGCCAACGCCACCATCGACCAGGAAGCGACGGTCTCGGCATGAGCACCACCACCGAAGAGCTGACTTTCACGACGACAGACCACCCGGCGAGAACCGCCCCCGCTGCCGTCTCGGTTCCGGCCGGCCCGAAGCTTCCGCTGACCGGCATCAAGATCGTGGACTTCACCCAGGTCTACATGGGTCCCAGCGCGACGCAGATGCTGGGCGACTACGGCGCAGACATCATCAAGGTCGAGCGACCCGGTGCCGGTGACATCGCCCGGAACTCGTTCCCCGACCCGGACGGGCAGGACAACCCGATCTTCCTGGCCATCAACCGCAACAAGCGCAGCATCAGCGTGGACACGCGCACCGAGGACGGCCGGGCCGTGCTGCGCACGCTCATGAGCGACGCGGACGTGGTGGTCAGCAACTTCCGGGCCGGCGTGATGGAACGCATGGGTTTCGGGTACGACGAGCTGAGGAAGGACAACCCCGGGATCATCTGGGCGTCCGGCACCGGTTTCGGAACGGAAGGTCCCTTATCGCACAAGGGGGGCCAGGACGCGATCGCGCAGGCGTATTCCGGCGTCATGTGGCGTCGCGAGTCGGACGATGCGCCACCCGTCGTCTACCCGACCACGCTGTGCGACTACACCACCGGCATGCACCTGATGCAGGGAATCCTGCTGGCGCTCCGTGCCCGCGAGCAGTACGGCACGGGACAGAAGGTGGAGGTGACCATGTACGACTCCATGCTGCACATGCAGATGCAGGAGGCGTGCATGCAGCTCAATCGCGGTTACGAAGTCAATTGGGGCGCAATGCCCTTCACCGGAGTCTTCCCCACCACGGACGGAGCCGTCTGCATGGTCGGCGGATTCACGGCCGACCCGCTCCTGCACATCTCCCGCGCCCTCGGGTTGGACGAGGACCTCACGCTCCGGCCGGAGTTCTCCACGAAGGAACTTCAGTTCGACAACAAGCCCGCGCTGCAGGCGATCTTCCGGGAACGCTTCGCGACGAACACCACGGAGTACTGGACGCAGAAGCTCGAGGAGGAGGGCCTGCTGAACGCGCCGGTGAACACCCTCGAGCAGACGTTGGCCGACGAGCAGACCCGGGTCAACGGCATGATCGTGGAAGCCGACCATCCCAGCGTCGGCACGGTAAAGATGCTCAACGCACCCATCCGGCTCTCCGCCACCCCATCCTCCATCCGACACAGCGCACCCCGTCTCGGCGAACACAACGCCGAGGTGTTGAGGGAACACGGCTTCGACGACGACGCGATCGCGCGTCTGGTGGCGCTGGGGGTCCTCGCATGACCGAGAACGCCGACGACGTCATCCTGGCAATCGACGACGGTGTGGCGACCGTGACGATCAATCGTCCGCACGTGCTCAATGCCGTCGACGGTCCCACCACCGCACGCTTGAACGGCATCTGGGAGCAGCTGGAGCAGGACCGCAGCATCCGCGCGGTGGTCGTCACCGGCGCCGGGCCGAAGGCCTTCTGCACGGGAGCGGACATGAGCTCCTCCGCGGTGGACAAGACCGGCCTCGAGTACTGGGCCGAGCTGGACGCCAACGGCTTCGGCGGACTGAGTCTGCGCACCACCCTGGACGTTCCGGTGATCGCCAAGGTGAACGGCTACGCGCTGGGCGGTGGCATGGAAATCGTTCTGGGCGCGGACATCGTGGTGGCGTCCGACCGCGCCCGGTTCGGGCTGACGGAGCCGCGGGTCGGGCGACTGGCGCTCGACGGCGGCATCCATCAGCTGGTGCGCCGGGTTCCCCACACCCAGGCCATGGGCATGCTCCTGACCGGACGCAAGGCCGATGCAGCCGAAATGCAGGCCATGGGACTCGTCAACGAGGTGGTCCCGGCGGAGGAGCTGGACGCCGCCGTGGATCGTTGGCTCGACCAGATCCGGGCGTGTGCGCCCACCTCGCTGCGTGCGGTCAAGCAGATGGTCACGCGCACAGCCCATCTCACCGCCGCCGAAGCTCGGGGGCTGCGACTTCCGGCACTCATGGACGCCTTGGACAGCAAGGACTCCGCCGAGGGCGTGCTGGCGTTCCAGGAAAAGCGCGCGCCGGTGTGGTCCGGCGAGTAGCTCAACGGAGAGGAAGAACCATGCGCGAATCACTGGAACACGGGGTGTGGGGCGTCGTCGCCACACCGTTCATCGGCAGCACCCAGGATGTCGACACCGACAGCCTCGCAAATCTGGTGGAGCACTACGAGAGGGTCGGCGCCGTCGGGTTGACGGTGCTCGGAGTGTTCGGTGAAGCCGCGGCGCTGTCGACGGACGAACGTGCCCTCGTCCTCGAAACCGTCACCGAGGCTTCCGATCTCCCGCTCGTGGTGGGCGTCGCCGCGCTCACCACCCGTCCGGTCATCGACGAGATCCGTGCCGCCCGATCCGTGGCCGGCGACCGGATCCGAGCGTTCATGGTGCAGGCCAACTCGGCCGACCCCGACGTCGTCACCGACCACCTGCAGGCCGTCCACCGCGTTACCGGCGCCGACGTCGTGCTGCAGGACTATCCCGCGGCGAGCGGCGTGGCCATCGGCACTGCCTCGTTGGCCGCCGTCGTGCGGCGTTGCGAGTTCGTGGTGGCCGTCAAGGCCGAGGCACCACCGACGTCCGTGGCCATCGCCGAACTCACTGCTGCCGTCGATGTTTCGGTCTTCGGCGGGCTCGGTGGCCAGGGCCTCCTGGACGAACTGAACTCCGGCGCCGCCGGTGCCATGACCGGATTCTCCTGTCCCGAAGCGCTGGTGGCCTGTGTCCGGGCCTGGCAGACGGGTGGTTACGAGGCCGCCCGCGAGGTCCTGCAGCCGTTCCTGCCCCTCGTCAACTTCGAGCAGCAGGCGAGGATCGCTCTGGCCGTTCGCAAGGAGCTGTTGCTGCAGCGCGGACTGATCCGCGACTCGGCTGTGCGGGCCCCGGCCGCCAAGTTCCCGGAGGTGCTCCGCGACAGTCTGACAACGCATCTGGCGGAGGCTTCGCGGGCCGTCGAGACGCTCACCGCAGGGAGGATCTGATGGATCTCGGAATCCGAGGCAAGACGGCTCTCGTCGCCGCGTCCACGGGTGGTCTCGGCCTCGCGGTCGCCCGTGCCCTCGCGGCCGAAGGGGCACGCGTCGCGATTACCGGACGGCGGCGCGAGCGCGCCCAGGAGATCGCGTCGTCACTCGACGGTGCCGTCGCAGTCGAGGCCGACCTGAGCACCCCGGACGGTACCGCGACTGCCGTCGGGCGCACCGAGGCGGAGCTGGGACCGGTCGACATCGTGGTCCTCAACGGTCCCGGACCCCGACCCGGCGCGGCGGCGACCCTGGGCGCCGATGATCTCGCAGCAGCGTTCGACATCCTGCTCCGCCCGCACCACGCGCTCGTGTCGACGGTGCTACCCGGCATGCGCGAGCGCCGCTGGGGCCGGGTTCTCGCCATCGGCTCGTCCGGAGTTGCTGCGCCCCTGCCCAATCTGGCGATGTCCAACACGGGACGCGCTGCCCTCGCGGGATACCTCAAGACCCTCGCCGCCGAGGTCGCGCTCGACTGCGTCACCGTCAACCTGCTGCTGCCGGGACGGATCGCCACCGACCGGGTAGCCGAACTGGACGCGGCCGCCGCGAAGCGCCGCGGTGTCACCGTCACCGACATCGAACTCGAATCCCGCAAGACGATCCCGGCCCGTCGCTACGGCGACCCCGACGAATTCGGCGCCGCCGCCGCGTTCCTGTGCAGCGCCCCGGCGTCGTACATCACCGGCGTCGCACTCCGCTGCGACGGCGGCCTGATCCGCAGCCTCTAGACCCCCGCCCTCCACATCTCGAGGAGACACGATGACCACGACCGTCACCGAGCCCGCCGGCTCACACTTCCGGAACGACGTCCCGACCGCGCAGCACCTCGTCAACGGCGAATGGCTGGGCGGCGCGGACACCCCGCGCTGGAACCCGGCCCGCCCGCACGAACTCGCCGCCTACTCACCGAGCGGCGGCGCCGCCGAGGTGGACGCCGCCGTCACGGCCGCCGCCGCAGCCCAGCCGGCCTGGGCCGCGCTCCCCGCGCCGGCCCGGGGCGCCATCCTCATGACGGCGGCAAACCTGCTGCAGGAACATGGTTCCGCGGTGGCCGCGGACCTCGTCCGGGAAGAAGGCAAAACCCTCGCCGAGGCCCGCGGCGAAGTCACGCGCGCCGTGGACGTGCTGCGGTTCTTCGGTTCCCTCGGCTGGGCGGCCACCGGCGAGGTGCTCCCCAGCGGGCTGCCCGGAACCAGCATCACCACCCGCCGCGAACCCCTCGGCGTCTTCGCCCTCATCACGCCGTGGAACTTTCCCATCGCCATCCCCGCGTGGAAGACCGCCCCCGCACTCGTCTCGGGCAACACGGTGGTGCTCAAGCCGGCCGAACTCACACCCCTGTCCGCCACCCACCTCGCCCGCGCCCTCCACGACGCCGGTCTCCCCGCCGGCGTCTTCAACGTGGTCCACGGCAAAGGTCGGGTGGTGGGTGATGCCCTGGCCCGCGATCCCCGCGTCGCGGGGCTGTCCTTCACCGGCTCGACCACCGTCGGGCTGGGACTGCAGGACATCCTGAACGCCCGCCGAGCCCGGGTACAGCTGGAGATGGGCGGAAAGAACGGTGTGCTGGTGCTCGACGACGCCCGGAATGCCGCGCAGGTCGTGGCGGCCGGGGCGTTCGGTCTGACCGGGCAGGCCTGCACGGCGACGTCCCGCGTGTACGTCACACCCGGCATCCGCGACGCGTTCCTCGACGCGCTGGTCGAGGAAGCCGCGCGCTACGTTCCGGGTGACGGTTCGGCGGACATGACCCGCATGGGCGCGGTGGTGAGCAGCGCGCAGTTCGAGCAGGACCAGGCCGCGGTGCGCTCCGCAGTCGAGCGCGGCGCAACAGTGCGGCACGGAGACTACGCCGGCGACCCGTCCGCCGGGTTCTTCTTCCCGGCCACCGTGCTCACCGATCTGCCGCTCGACGATCCGGCGGTCACGGACGAGATCTTCGGCCCGGTCGTCGCCGTCCTGGAGGTCGCCGACTACGAGGCCGGGCTCGCCGCCATCAACGACTCCCGCTACGGACTCACCGCGGGTATCTGTACCGACAGCCTTGCCCGCTCGACGGACTTCGCGGCCCGGGCACAGGCCGGCGTCGTCAAGATCAACCGCCCGACCGCCGGGCTCGACCTGAATGTGCCGTTCGGCGGAGTGAAGGACTCGTCCACGAACACGTTCCGGGAGCAAGGCCGCAGCGCGGTGGACTTCTACACCTGGGGGAAGACCGTGTACACGGGCGTCTGATCCGAGAGCATTCGTGAGCATTGCGGGAGGGCTGCCGGCGATCGACCTGTTGGACGTTCGTGCATGTGGCGGAAAGCGTGGTTGTGCTGTACAACATAAACAGCGAGACCAGTTTGTGACATGAACCACATCTAACCGTTACGTTGATATACGACTACACAGAGATGAACAACAGTTCCGGGGGGAACGGATCCGCGCAGGTGGATCCGGTTTCGGGAACGGTAAGGACACCGCATGCTGTTGCCGATGGCACCGACCGATTCACTGTTTCTGCTCGGCGAATCCCGCGAGCATCCGATGCACGTCGGCGGCCTGGCAGTGTTCACGCCACCCGAGGGGGCATCCGCGGCCGATGTGCGCGCGATGTTCGATGCCGCGCTGATCGGTGACCAGGTGGCGGCGCCCTTCCGCAAGCGGGCCCGCCGTTCGGTGACGTCACTCGGTCAGTGGGGCTGGGACACCCTCCCGCACCACGAGGTCGATCTGGAACACCACGTGCGCCGCGACGCCCTGCCCCAGCCGGGCGGAATGGCCGAACTGATGACCCTGGTCTCGCGGCTGCACGGCACCCTGCTCGACCGCAGCCGCCCCCTGTGGGAGATGCACCTGATCGAGGGACTCACCGACGGCCGCTACGCGATCTACACCAAGATCCACCACGCCCTCGCCGACGGCGCGTCCGCGATGAGGCTGCTCCGCGACAGCATGAGCGAGGATCCCCACCGTCGGAACATGCCCACGCCCTGGCAACCCCGCAACACGCTCGCGGCCGTGCCGGACGCGGGCGTCGCGGTTTCGGGAGGGCTCGGCTCCGCACTGCCCGGGATGGCGTGGGACGCCGCCCGCGCCGCGGTCGGCGAGGTCGCAGGACTCCTGCCCGCGGCGGTCGGCACCGTGGATCGTGCCCTGCACGGCAGGGGTGGCGCGGTGTCGCTGACCGCACCGCACACCCTGTTCAACGTGCCGATCAGCGGAGCCCGGCACGTCGCCGCCCGGTCCTTCCCTCTCGAACGGATCCGCCTGCTGGCCAAGCACGCCGACGCCACCATCAACGACATCGTGCTGACGATGTGCGCGGGCACCCTCCGGGCCTACCTGCACACCCGCGACGCGTTGCCGGACAATCCCCTGATCGCGATGGTCCCCGTCTCCCTCCGCGCGCCCACTACCGGGGCCGGAGGCAATCGGGTGGGCGTTCTCATGTGCAACCTGGCCACCCACCTCCCCGACCCCGCGCACCGCCTCGAGACCGTCCGCAACTGCATGAACGAGGGCAAGGCGGCCCTCCAGTCGATGAGTCCCGCCCAGGTGCTCGCGATGAGCGCCCTCGGCGCCGCCCCGCTCGGAGTCGAGATGTTCCTCGGCCGCCGGGGTCCGCTGCGGCCACCGTTCAACGTCGTCATCTCCAACGTCGCCGGCCCCCGAACCCCGTTGTACTGGAACGGGGCCCGACTCGACACCCTCTACCCGCTCTCCACCCCCACCACCGGGCAGGCACTCAACATCACCTGCACCAGCAGCGACGACCAGATCGTCTTCGGCCTCACCGGCTGCCGCCGCACCGTCCCGGACCTGCACCCCATGCTCGACCAGCTCGACGCCGAACTCGATCTCCTGGAGACCGCTGTCGGACTGTGACCTCGGCGGAACATCTCCGGGATCACACCGTCACCGTGTTCGCGGCGGCCACGCGCACCTGAAATTCGAGGCATGCCATGGCCTCCCGGGCGGCGTCGAGTGCCTGCTCGGCGGTCTCCCCGACCGCGCGTGCGTATGCGACACGAGAATCGGACGACTCCAGGACGGTGACCGCGGCGCCTGGGCGGACCAGGAGTTGTACGTCGGTCACGCCGTCGACCTTCCGGGCGTCGTCGATGCCGCTGACGTCGGTGAGAACACCCGCGACCGGCGCGGCGGCGAACCAGATCGCGGAACAGTGGGCCGGCCGTTCCGCGGCGAGGACGGCCCGGATCCTGGGAAGGACCTTCTCCCCGACGGTCTGCCGCACGACGCATTCGGCGAGGTCCACGCCGGTGGCATCGAGGGCCAGGGACGGAATCTCGTCGCCGCCCATCCGCACATGGGTCTCGATCACCCGGGGACCGGTTGGGGTGAGCACGATCTCGGTGTGGGTTGCACCGAACTCCACGCCGACGGCGTCGAGCACACTCGTCACATACGTATGGATCCGTTCCGACTGCGCCGCGGAGAGGGCTGCCGGTGCCACGTGCCCGAGTTCGACGAAGTTCGCCGGGTCGGAGAACTTGCGGGTGACGGCGACGATCTGGTGTTCGCCGCATTCCGAGAAGGCCTCCACACTGAATTGCGGGCCCTCGTGGAACCGCTCCACTAGCACCCCGCTGGTGGTCAGGCCGTCGAAATCGCCCCCGGCGCGCGCGAACGCCGCATCCAGTGCGCCCTCCTCCCGAACCACGGCCACCCCGGCACTGCCCGCGCCACACACCGGTTTGACGACGCACGGAAATCCGTGGTCGAACGCGAACGCGCGCAACGCATCCACGTCGGCGACGACGGCGGAGGCGGTGGCGTCGACGCCGGACTCGCGAAGCGCGGCCCGCATGGCGTTCTTGTCGTGGACCGACGTCACGGTGCGGCGCGAGTGCGTGGAAACGCCGAGGGCCTCCCCGATCGCGGCGCAGCGGTCCTGGTCGCGTTCGCCGAACGTGGCGATCCGGGTGAACGGATGCTGCGCATGCGCGGCCGTGGCCAGAGCGATCCACTCCTCGTCCGGCGCATCGTGCCGCACGGCGATGACCCGCGTGTGCTCGGTCAGACGGCGGAGCTTGGCGACGAATTCCAGTCGGCAGATCACCGAGGTCTGTGTGCCGGGGAGGGCGTCACGGACCCGGCCCGGGAGGTCGCGGCCGCTGCCGACGACGAGGACGTGTTCGGTCATTTCTACACCTCGAGTGTCGAGAAGGGAGACAGTGCAGGAAGGTCGGCGGCCGGGAGTTCCTTCGCCCGTGCGCGTTCCGCGAGACTGCGATGCGCCGCCGTCCGGGAAACCAACGCCGCGGCCCCGAACGTCCCGGCCAGGACGGGCCAGGCCAGGAGCCCGGCGGGCAACAGGACGACGACGAGAATGGTGGGGCCGAGGACCTTCTGGCCCGTCATGCCGAGGCTGAATGCGCCGAGATAGCGAGCGACGGCGGGCGGCGGGGACAGTTCGGCGGACAGTTCCCAGGCGGCCACGGAGTGGATGTTCTCGGCGATCGACAGTGCCACCACCGCAACGACAACGGCGAGGATCGCCGGAAGGGTCGCGGCCATCTGGCCGACGGCGAGTGCACCGCAGCAGAAGGCCATCAGTGCCCCGGTCCACGTCAGGAGTCGCGCCGCCGCGGACGTGCCCTCGGCGAACCGGGCGACGTAGACCTGCAGGACCACCGTCAGCACGGTGTTCACCGCCATGAGCACCGGCACCCACGCGAGCGGCACCGACGTGTACTCGATGACCCAGATCGGGAGCAGAACGATCAGCACGGTGTCGTACAACGACAGGACACCGTTGCCGACCGTGAAGACCATGAACCACCAGTCGCGGAACGGCGAGCGCACCGCGGTTCCGGCAGGCCCGGGATCAGCCGGGAGAGGCGTGCGTTGCACGACCGTTCCCGTCCTCCGGAGTACGAGCCGGACGGCGAGCGCGATGACCACGAAAGAGATTCCGTTGCCCAGGAACAGCGCCGTGAACGCGGCGGACGTGCCGGTGACGAAGACGACGCCCGCCAGCAGGAACCCCGCGGTGAGACCCACGTTCCGGATGGCGCGGATGGTGGCCATCGTCCGGGTGCGGTCGCGGCCGCCGATCACGGCCGTCACGACGGCCTGCTGGATCGGGCTGCTCGCCCGGTCGGCCGCGGTGAGCAGCACGGTGAGCACGAGGTAGCCGGTGAAGTCGGATGCGAGCGCGAAGCATCCGTAACCGATGCCGCGCAGCAGCAGGAGGGCCACGTAGAACCTGCCCGGCCCCACCCGGTCGGCCAGCCTGCCCAGGGGCACCGGGGCGAGGAGCGCGAGCGCACCCGCTGTCGTGGTGGCCAGGGCGATCTGGTTCGCGCTGAGGCCGACCACGCCGATGAAGTACAGGGCGAAGGACGCGAAGAACATCCCGGTGCCCAGCGAGTCGATGCCGGCGCCGACGGCGAGCGTGCGACCGGCCGGGCTGTCGGGAAGCAGCGCATCACCCAGCAGTCGCAGGCGGGCGTTCACGGGATGCTCCCCGGCGTCAGGAAGGCGTGCACGAGATCGGCCGACCGCTGCACGTGGGTGGGTGTCGCCGCCTCGGGCGCCGGACGCCGCAGGTGGTTCCAGGCGTACCGGCGGGCCGCGTTGACGAAACGTTCCGCATCCTCAGCCGAGGCTGCCTCGGACTGCGCGACCAGCGCTGCCGCGATCAGGAGTCGGCTCATCCGGTCGACCAGCACCCACCCGGCGGCGGCGACGGTCGCGGGGTCTGCACCCACCCATTCGTGGCGGGTGGTGTCCAGGGCTCCGAGCGCGTCGTCCACCATCTGCCAGGCCGCGAGCAACCTTCCCTGGGGAGCCACTCCGAGAAGCTCTCTGGACCGGTGGGCCGCCGCGTCGAAGTGTTCGCGAATCGTCAGCAGTTCCAACGCATGGGTGGTCAGGGCCCAGCAGTCGGCCCGGGCGGTGCCGCTCCCGTCGGCGCGGGCGGTGTCCGCGGCAAGCGAGTAGGCGATGCAGCGCCGGGCCACTCTCCGGGCGCGGCCGTGCGACAGCTCCGGAAGGGCGTGCCAGGCCCGGACGGCCATCACGTCGACCACCCGGTCTGCAATCTCCTCGCGACGAGCATTCGCCCACGCGCTGCCGTCGAGCGGGTGCGCCGCGCTCGCGAATCCGGTGACGGCACCCGCCAGGATGCCGAGTCCCTCGGCATCCCAGACCGCCGCGACCTGATCGGGTGCGGCCGAGGGCAGTGATCGCGTGCTCATGCGTACTCCAGCCAGTGACGGTAGGTGGGCTCGCGCCCGCGGACCACGTCGTGGAAGACGTCGCGCAGTTGCTTGGTGATCGGGCCGCACCCGCCTGCCGCCACCGGACGGTCGTCGACCGACGCCACCGGGACCACCTCGGCGGCCGTGCCGGTGAGGAACGCCTCGTCGGCGACGTAGAGCTCGCTGCGGGTCAGGCTCTGCTCCCGCACCGTGATCCCCAGGTCGCGGGCGAGCGTGATCACGGTGTCGCGGGTGAGACCGGGCAGGATGTTGTCGCCGACCGGCGGGGTGACCAGCTCACCGTCGCGGACGGCGAAGATGTTCGCGGCGGAGGCTTCGGCCACATGCCCGGTGGAGGTGAGCATCAGCGCGTCGTCGTAGCCGGCGCGCAGCGCGCCGACCTTTGCCAGGGCCGAATTGACATAGGCTCCTGTCGCTTTGGCGAGCGGCGGGACCGAGTGGACACCGTTGCGTTGCCAGCTGCTGACGACGAGGCGGCAGCCCTCCTGGTCCGCGGTTTCGCCGAGGTACGAACCCCACGGCCACGCAGCGATGGCCACCCGAGCAGTGTCCAGCGCAGGCGCGACACCCATCGAGCCGTAGCCGAGATAGACGATCGGCCGCAGGTAGCCGGAGTCCAGGCCGGTGCGGCGCAGCAACTCGAGCGAGATCTCGGTGAGCTCGTCCACCGACCACCCGGGGTCCAGCAGGTACACCCGCGACGAGTCGTGCAGCCGTCGCAGGTGGTCGCGCAGCCGGAACACGGCCGGACCGCGGTCGGTCGCGTACGCCCGGATGCCCTCGTAGACACCCCATCCGTAGTGCAGACTCGGTGTCAGCACATGGACCTGCGCCTGGTCCCAGGCAACGAATTCACCATCCATCCAGACGGTGCTGGTCGGGATCAGTTCCATTGTTCTGCTTTCGGTTCGGTGGCGGCGGGCCGCCGGGACGGGACGGGGACTGCCGGTGCGCCGACCAGCTCCAGCCGCCGCTCGATGCTGCGCGACTGCAGCGTCAGAGCCTCTCGATACTTGTCGGCGCCTTCACCGCGGAAGGCGAACCAGCCCCAGCGGGGCCGCAGGCTGCAGCCGCGGGCGATCTTGGCCTCGTAGGCGGCGAGGCCGTAGTGGACGCGATGGATTCCGTGCTCGACCGCCCACCGCGCGGTCTCGTGGTAGGTCAGCGTCAGGTAGCAGCCACGAACACCCGGGGCGAATCCCGCGGTCCTGGCGAACAGCGTGTCGCGGGCGCGGAGGTAGAGCACGAAACCCACGAGCCGACCGTCGAGTTCGGCACCGAGCACCACACAGGAGTCGCCCAATTCCTCACGGATGGAAACGAAATCGCGTCGGACCCGGTCCTCACCGCCGGGCAGTCCGTACTTGGCCCGGTGCGCGACTTGGAGGGCGACGACCTCGTCGTCGATCGCCGCGGGACCGCAGCGAACCACTGTCCGCAGGCCGGCCTCGCTGTAGTCCGCGACCTCCTTGCGGAGCCGGCCGCGACGCCGCTTGCTCAGGCTCGCGACGTACTCCGCCCAGCTGTGGCCGCTCAGGTCCTGCACACCCTCGGCGCCCAGCAGGGCCGCCGTGTACCCGGCGCGGGAGGCGGAACCGTCCACGTCCTCGGCCTCCGCTCCTCCGACGTACAGCAATGCCACACTGCGGCAGCCGAGTTCGTCACCGGCCCGATGGAGCAGGTCGGGCAGGGCCGCCATGACCGCGCGGCGCTGATCGTGAGAACGGCCGGGGGCGTGCGCCACACCGTGATGGTTTCCGAACGTCGCGAGCGCCACCGACGGGTATTGATCCTCGCGGGCACCCGGCAACGCTTCGGTCAGCTCGGCCCAGCGCAGCCGATCGGGGTGATCGAGCAACTCCGGTTCGGCCATCGGCCCTGCGGTTCCCGCCAGCCGGGGCGGGTCGTAGAAGAGCAGGCCCCCGGGCCGCGCCGTGAACAGCAGCGGCGCGACCGCGACGGTCCGGCCGTCCGCCCGCACCTCGAGGTAACGCACCTCGTGCAGGTCGGTGCGTTCGGTGAACCGCCACCACCGCGCGTCCTCCCAGATGATGTCCGGGTCGGCGATGCCCGCGAAGTCGGCGGCGGTCGGGCGGGCGCCGCGGGGCAGGACGTGGCCGGTGAATCCGTCGACATGGGTGGCGGTCATGCTGCGTCCTCGCTTTCGGCACGGTCCCAATCGAATCCGGCGCTCACCTGTTCCGCGGTGGCGATCAGCCGGTTTCCCAGTGCCGTGAAATCGGGGTCGGTCACCACCCAGTAGGCCAGGAAGTCCGCCGACTTGCGCTCGTGGTACCGGGCCGGGGTCCACTCGTCCCCGATGTGGGTGTTCAGCGTGAAGTCGTGCACGCCCGGCGGTGCGTCCGGCAGTCGCAGCACTCGTCCCTGGCGCGGCGGCACGCCGTAGAACGCTGCGTGCGGGGCGGTCGCCACCCGGTCCCGGACAGCGCCCAGGTCGGTCGGCAGCCCGCATTCCACCCGCGCCCAGAGATGTCTCGGATCGATGCCCAGGACATGGCGGAGCATCGTCGGTATCGGCCCGCCGCCGATCCGTGCGGCCACTTCACAGAGCACGATCTCGCCGCCCGAGGTGACGAAGAACTCGGCGTGCACGCAGACGGTGGGCGGCGAGACGAGCGCATCGACGAGCCGCCAGGTCTCGTCCACCAGGCGCGCGCAGACCGGGTCGGTGGTGTCGACCGACCGGGAGCCGAACGGGGCGTCGGTCCAGTGCTCGAGGCACCCCTGGCCGGTGTAGCGGGATGCGATGGCGGCCACGGGGGCTCCGGCCACACGGAACGCGTCGACGTGGTGCACCACGCCGTCGACGAATTCCTCGACCTCGTACGGTGTGGCCGTGACGATGTCGGCGAGGCCCGTCGCCTGTGCCGGCGAATCGAGCACGTACACGCCGGTGGATCCGGAACCACTGCGCGGTTTGACGACGACGCGGCCCGGGTTGTGTGCCATGAAGTCGACGATGTCCGCCGGGTGGCGCACCGGCGCGAAGGCCGGGACGAGAATCCCTGCGGACTGGGCTAATTCCTTCATCAGGATCTTGTCACGGTAGGCGCCTGCCGTGGCGGTATCCATGCCGGGCAGGCCGAGTTCGCCGCGCAGTCTGGCGGCCCGCTCGACGTCGACCTCGGCCAGGGCGAAGACAGCTGTCGGCCGGTGCCGTCCGGCGAGTTCGCGAGCGGTGCCCAGCACCGCGTCGTCGTCGGAGTAGTCGGTGACCGTGGCGATCTCGGCGAATCCCTCACCTGGATCCGTTCCCGCGGCGCAGACCGCCACCAGCCGTCCGCGCTTCTCCGGCAGCCACTGGGCGAAGGGCAGCCCGGCGGCGCGCGGGCTGATCAGTACGAGAATCATCGAGAAGCTTCCTTTCTCGTCACAGCAATGCCATCGAAAGTTGTTTCCAGCGTTGCGAAGAACTCCGCGGTCCGGGCGTCCAGCGGTATCCCCCGCGCCCGCCGTTCGCGCTCGTGGGCGCGTTGCGGATCGCCCGGTGCCACTACCGGCGACCCCGTGGCGGGCGTTGCCCCGCGGACGGTGCCCAGGAGGTCTGTCAGCCCGGCCGCGAATTGCGCATGCCCGCTGAATGCTCCGGGGTCCAGCGCGAGGATGAAGTGGCCGACCCCGCGGCTTCGACCGGGGGTTCCCTCACCGACTTGCTCGAGCTGCCAGTCGGGCGGCGATCCGGTCAACACGGCCCCCAGCAGAGTGACCGCCATTGCCAGGCCCTGTCCCTTGTATCCGCCGAGTGGCGACAGTGCGTACGCCTCGTCGGGTTCCGCGGTGGGCCGCCCGGCGCGATCGGTGGCCCAGCCGCTGTTCAGTGGTCGCCCCTCGGCCCGGCGGTGCTTCACCTCGCCGAAACACACCTGGCTGGTGGCCATGTCGAGGGCGAGCCCGTCGTCCCCCGTACCCGCGGCCACGCTGATCGGGTTGGTGCCGAACAGCGGCTCGACCCCGCCGTACGGAGCGACCCGGGAGGCGGCGGACGTGACTGCGATACCGATCATCCCCTGCCCGGCCAGGTGCCGGGTGTACACCGACGCCGCGCCGAAGTGGTTGGAATTGCGCACGCCCACCGCCGCGACGCCGAAAGCCTTGGCCCGGTCGGCTGCCAGGCGGGCGGCGGCGAGTCCGGCGAGCACGCCGAGTGCGCCGTCCGCATCCAGCAACAGTCCGGCCCCACGGTCCCGGACCACAGCCGGGCACGCCGCTGCATTCGCGACGCCGGTCGCGAGTTCGTCCAGGTATTGCGGCAGCAACCGCAGACCGTGGGTGTCGATGCCACGCAAGGAGGTGTCGACGAGCGCGTCGGCCACCAGATCGGCGTCGTCCTCCGGCACTCCCGCCTCGACGAGTGCGATCGAGGCGAGCCAGCGGGCCTCCTGCTCGTCGAGCAGCGAACTACTGTTCGGTTGGGTCTGGTGAATCATGAAGCACTCCAATGCATGAAGACGTGTGGGCCGATGCCCGGGATGTCGAACTCCGGGCCCAGAATCCGGAAGCCCTGCTTGACGTAGAAGCCGGCGGCGGTCGTGCGGGCGTTGCACCAGACCGCGCCGGCGCCGGCCAGCACGGCGTTCGTGAGGACGGTGCGCAGGAGTGTTGTCCCCGCACCGGTGCCGCGGACCTCCTCGAGGGTGGCCATACCGCGGACGCGCCAGCCCCTGCCTGGGAGAAGACCTGGAACGGCGTGCCTTTCGGGTGGATCCTCGTGATATAGCGACGCCACGCCGACCGGCCGTCCCGCGACGAGCGTGGCGAAGTGCCGGGTGCCGACTTGCGCGTCCTCGGGGTAGGCGCAGGCCTCGACCGCTTGACCGGGTCGGAGCACCGCGTGGCGGATCGGACGCACGTCGGCGGCGGACACCGGCCGAACCCGCCAACCGTGGGCGCCCGGATCGGGGAGGTAGCCGGAACCGGGACGATCCGGCAGGGTGACGCGGCCGGCGCCGTCGAGTACCAGTCCGCGGCCCGTGTTCACCGCGAGAAGATCGACTGCGTCGACATCCAAGTGATCCGCCAGTCCCCCGAGGTGGGCCGTGGCCGACACCCCGGCCGCCGACTCGGGCATACAGCCGAGCATGGTGATCAAGCCGCGTTCACGGGCCCGGCGCAGTAACGCGAGAGACGGGGTGATGCCCCCGGCCTTCATCGGCTTGACATTGATGCCGTCGAACGCGTCGGTGCAGGCGTCCAGGTCCTGCGGCGACGCGATGCTCTCGTCCGCGATCACTGGGATCGGGCTGCGCTCCTTCAGAATCCGCGCGTCCCGCCACGCCGAGCGGGGAAACGGCTGCTCGATCAGCTGCACGCCGAGTTCCTGCAGGCCGGGCAGAACGGGCAGCAGTCGGGACAGCTCCCAGCCGCAATTGCCGTCCACGTAGAACGGTGCGTTCGTATGGCAGCGAAGTTCCTTGACGACGGTGAGATCGCCCGGATCGGCGAGCTTGATCTTGTACGCCGACCACCCGGGCCGCTCGCGGAGTTTGCGGACCATCATCTCGGTCTCGTCGAGCCCGATGCTGAAGCTGGAGCACAACTCCCGCGGACGTTCCAGACCCAGAGCCTGCCACAGCGGCACACCGAGTAGTCGTGCCCGCAGATCGTGCACCGCGGTGTCGAGGGCGGCCAGGACGAACGGCGACCCGGGCAGCGCGGCGGACAGCGCTCGCCACACGGCGAACGGGTCGCCGGGACCCAGGTCGATCAGCAACGGCGCGATCCGCCGCAGATCCGCGTGCATCCGGTCCAGGTCCGAGTTGTAGTGGTCGGTCATGAACGCGGATGCCTCGCCGAACCCGGCGAGTCCGTCCTGCTCCACCTCGACCACCAGTCCCCGCTGCACCGGAATCGCCTCTCTGGCAGAGCGCCACAGATGCCGTTGCGTCAAGCTGATCTCGTGCGCGGTGACCTTCACGCGTTGCCTCCGACGCCGAAGAACTCGCGGTCTCGCGGGCCGTGCGGACGGAGGTCGTCCCACCACTGCGCATGCTCGTCGTATTTCGCGAAGAACGGGGTGCCGACCAGGTCCGGCCGGCGTGCCTGCAGGAACCGCAACGCGAACGCGCGTCCGCCGTCGAGGTCGACGACGCCGTCGACCACGACCTTCCCCGGCGACGCCGACATCACCGGACCCCGCGCGGTCCGTCCGAGTCCGGAAACCCGTTGCAGCGCTTCGCGGTAGATGTCGACCGCTCGCGCCAGTGGCAGACCGAAATACGGGCGCGCACCGGTGTCCCGCTCGACGAACATGTAGTACGGCACCACGCGGTTGCGGACCTGCGCCTGCCAGAGGTCCGCCCACGTGCGCGGGTCGTCGTTGACGTGACGTACCACCGGAGCCTGAGCGCGGAGCACCGCGCCGGTCGACGCCAGCCGGGCCAGCGCCGTCCGGGCGGCATCGGTCTGCAGTTCCGCGACGTGCGACAGGTGCAGCATCATCGCGACGTGCTTGCCGGCGGCGGTCAGCCGCTCGAGCAACCGCAGCAGGTCGTCGGCTTCCGGTCCGGCCAGCAGCCGGTACGGCCAGAACGAGACGGCCTTCGTGCCGATCCGGATCGTTTCGACATGTTCCCGCCCCGGTTCGAGCAGCGGCTCCAGATACGAGGCCAGCAACTCGGTCCGCATGACCAGCGGGTCGCCGCCGGTCAGCAGCACGTCGGTGATGCCGGGGTGCAGGTCGAGGTACCGGGTCATCGCCTCCGGCCCGGACATGGCCATCTTCAGGTCCGGGGTGTCCACGAACTGGGCCCAGCGGAAGCAGTAGCCGCAATAGCTGTGGCAGGTCTGTCCCTGGCGGGGGAACACCAGCAGTGTCTCGGCGTACTTGTGCTGCATGCCCGAGCCGTCGATGTCGTCGTGCTGGGGAACGTTCATGCTCAGCTGGTCGCCGGGGTGCGGATTCAGTGCGGCCCGGACCGTGTCGACCGCATGCCGGACGGTGCCCCGATCTCCCTGCGCCACGGCCTGCTCGATCAGGGCGAAGTGCTCGGTCTCGAGCATGTCGCGGTGTGGGAAGGTCAGCCGGTAGATCGGGTCGTCCGGCGCACGGCCCCAGTCGATCAGTTCGTCGACGACGTAGCTGCTGACCTTGAACGGCAGCACCTGGGACACCACGTGGGCCTCGTGCCCCAGGATCGGGTCGCCGGTTCGCTCAGCGACGAGCTTGTGGAGCCGGGCGCCGCTGATCGATCGCGGAGCGAGGGCCGTGCGGGTGTCGAGATCGAGCAGTGTCATTTGTCCGTCACCGCCAGGCCCCAATCGAAGTCGACATCGCCCAGAACATCCATGTCCGACATCAGCGAATACAGACCGCTGTAGTCGCGCACGAGCCGCGAACCGGATTTCTCGGCCCGCACGTCGGCGAGCATCTTCTCCCAGCCGGTGACCCTCTCGATCCGGAAGATCGCTTCCCATGTCGAGTAGTCCGTGGCGACGAACGCGTCCAGTCCGGCGACGAGCATGTCCAGGAAGAAGCGGCGCTTGACGGGGTCCAGCACGTCGTACACCAGCTTCGCCATCTCGTCGGAAATGGATGCGTGGCAGTACTCGTCCCGGTTGTGCAGCTTTGCGGTGGTGGAGTTGACCACCTGGATGTCGTGATCGTCGGCGAGCAGATCGAGATAGGCGTTGATCGAGATCTCGGACACCGTGGCGAAGGCCAGCGTGGTCAGGCTGCGCTGCCAGCGTTCGGCGGCATGGGCGCGCAGCCGGCGGTGTGTCCGCGACGTGTGCGATTCGGGTAAGGCGCTGTCGGGGAACATGTTCCCCCGTTTACGTCTGGTCAGCGCGCTCGCGTTGATGTGCATGAGGGTGTGGTACTGCTCGTCGACCATTGCCTGGGCGAGGGCGATATCCATGTCCTGGCCGCCGAGACCCGGGAACTCCCCGTCCATGACGAGCGCGAACGCCGGGTTGGCGACGTGTTGCTCGGCGAGCACCGTGTGCCGGTTGTACGCGATCCAGGCCCAGCTCAGCATCCGCGACCGCAGCGCGTCGGGCATCGCCTGCCACGTCGGATGGTCGCGGAACGGCACGATTTTCTCGGGGTAGTCGGCCCGGCCGGCGTCGAACAACTCGTCGAGGTCGGGCTCGTCGCGTTTCACCGTCGACCGTCGGTGCCAGTTGCCCGCGAGGCGGCTGATGACGGCGTTCTCGGCTTCGTCGGCGGGGTCGAACGACGGCAGTCCGGGAAGGTGCACCAACCCGTCGGCATCCGAGCACTGCAGGTCGTCGATGATCATGCGCGAGTCCGGTCGCCGGCCCAGAAACGAGTGAGGCGACGGGCGCGGTCGGCGTACTCCGAGCGCGCGTGCAGCATGCGCTGGTTGTCCCAGATGAGCAGTGCATTCTCGGGAATCAGCACGCGGGTGCGCAGCTCGTGGAACAGGTCGCTGACGCGATGCGCCAACCTGCGACCCGCCCGGCCAAGCGGCAGCCGTGAGTCGTCGACGTCGGAGTCGTGGTGCGGGTCGTAGTCGGCCGCGGTGAGCAGGTTGTAGCTGAACCGCAGGGCGGTGCGGCCGGTGTCGTCCGCACCCAGCATCGGGGTGCGCACGCCCCCGTCCGGGCCCGGGAAGGTCAGTTCGGCATCCGTCATCAGGGTGACCTCAGCCGGATCCAGGGCGTCGACGAGCCGCCGGATGTCGAGCAGATCGGTGTGGCCGCCGCCGCAGCGCGCCTGCCGGTGGCAGAACAGCGCCAGGTACGCCGGGCTGGGATCCCAGCCCGGCGCCTCGGTGTGCGCCAGAATCGTGTTCGCGCTCTGCGAGTACGCCCGATGATCGTTGCCGGGACGGTAGGTCACCTCGTGCGTGAGGTGCCCGTTGTATTGCGGGACCAGATCACCCAGGGAGCCAACCACTTCCGCTGCGGCGGTACGGTCGGGCACGTCGTGGACGACGACGTACCCGTCCGCCGCCAGCCGGGACCGGTCGACACGGCCTTCCACCGTTTTCCCACCTGCAGGCGCAGAAACGACATGACAATTCGGCGACATCTATTCCTCCATTCCGAAAACCCGACTGGGATGCATACCCCGTGACGCCGGCCTTCGAGACCGGGATCGTCGTGATCGGTTTCAAGAATGTGGTCGTGCCGCCACGCACACCAGGCACCCTAGGGGAGCCAAAAAGTCACCCGGACAGAACTGCCGGGGCTGTAACGACATCTTCAGGTGGCCGCACCGTTGATCATCCACCGCCGAGACCGACCAGGCCGATCATCAAGGGCAGGAAGACGATGATCAGAATCGCGCCGACGATGTCGAAGGCGATGCCGCTTCGGATCATCGTGGTGATCGGAACGGCGCCGGAGCCGTAGACCACGGCGTTCTGCGGCGTCGAGACCGGCAGCATGAAGCCGAACGATGCGGCGAACGTTGCCGCGAGCGCAGGCACGAAGGGGTTGACACCGGCCGCCAGCGCCACGGGGATCACGATCGGCACCACGACCGCCGCAGACGCGGTGTTGCTCGTCGTCTCCGATACCGCGATGGCGAGCAGCACGGCGAAGACGGTGATGGCGACAACGCTCGTCAGGCCCAGCGAGTCCGCGACGGATGTGCCGATCGTCTCGGCGAGGCCGGTGTCTGCGAGCAGTGAGCCGAACATGATGCCGCTGCCGAACAGCACGATCGTGCCCCAGTCGATCTGCGCTGCGTCCCGCCAGGTCAGCGTGAACTCGCGATCCTTCCAATCGGTCGGCAGGAGGTAGAGCAACGATGCCCCGAAGACCGCGACCATTCCCTCGTCGAGTCGGTCGCTGATCGTGCTGTAGAGATCCGAGTCGTTGCCGGCGATCACCGCGACGACACCGGGCAGGATCCACAGCGTCACCGTGACTCCGAACGCGATGAGCGTGTTCTTCTGGGCACGAGACAGCGGGCCCATTTCTGCGCGCTGCTCCGCCAGGTAGTCGGCGACGCCTTCGATGCGCCGGATCTCCGGCTTGTTGAGGCGCAGCAGGATGAAGGCGAGCGCGATGAACATCAGCAGGCAGATCGGAATTGCCATCGCCATCCACTGCCCGAAGCTGATCCGTTCCCCGGTGGCCTCTTCGATGAGACCGCGTCCGATGAGGTTGGGCGGGCTCCCGACCGGAGTCAGGAGGCCGCCCACGCTTGCGCTGTACGCGAGCATCAGCATGATCGCGGCACCCACCCTGACGCGCAACGGGTCGAAGTCCGCTGCGACGACGCCGCGGCGCTGCATGAGCTTCGCGATGACGCCGAGGATTCCCAGCGCAGTGGGCAGCAGCATGGCCACGGTCGCGGTGTTGGATACGAACGCCGAGAGCCCGCACGTGATCGCGCCGAACGCGACGATCACGCCGGTGGTGGACTGGCCGACGCGCGGCAGGGTCAGGATCCGAAACGCGAAGCGTCGCGCCACGCCGTGTTTGAGCATCGCCTGAGCGAGGATGAACGCCCCGATGAACGTGAACGTCGTCGACGACCCGAACGCGGCGAGGACTTCGTCGGCCGGCGCCACCCCCAGAAACACCACCACCGCCACCCCGAGCAGCCCGGCGATCGGGATTGGTACCGCCTCGGTCACCCACAACACGATGACGCCGAGCAGCACGCCGGCCAACGTCTGCTGCTGCGGCGGTATGTCGATCGGCAGGGCGAGGAAGACGATCGTGACCAGCGGCGCCAGAAACAGCCCGATCGTGCGGCGCCCCTTCTCGAACCGCTCCTCGGCCGGTGAGAGCTGCTGTTCACCGAGGCTGCGATAGGTGGCATGCCCGAGCAACGCCTTGTCGACGTCGGTGCGGTCGCCCTGGTTCTCGGCTGTCATCGTCCCTCCCCTGCTACACGGATCGGTACGGAAGTAGTACCCGTGAACGAGCGTGCTAGTCGTGTCACGGCATGTTTTCTCCGACGCCTAGGCCGCCGACTTGTTTCTGGGAACGATCAGCACGGGCACCGGGGCGTGACGCAGTATCTTCGAGGCGGCCGAGCCGAGGAACACGTGGGCCGCAGGCCCGGCTGCGCCCGAACCCAGCGCCAGCATGTCGCCGGCTTCCCAGGAGACGGCCTCCACCGCTTCACGCCAGTCGTGGCCGCTGCCGACCACGACGTCGACGTCGGGAACGGGGATTCGGGCACGAACTACGTTGAGCTGCTTGATGATATCGTCGCGCGTCCGGCGTGCCCACTGTTGGACGACGAGGTCCTCCGTCGAACGCTCGATCGCGCCGCCGAACATCGTCATCGGCCGCACCGTGAACGACACGATCCGCAACTGCACCGGCCACTGCCTGGCCAGTTCGGCGGTGGCAGCTACGAGGCCGTTGACATCGGCCTCGCCTCCGTACGCGACGGTGATCCGGCGGATCGACTCCGGCACCGGCGGGTAGCCGCGCGGAGCGATCGCGACGGGCACCGCCGCGGTATGGACCAGCCGTTCGGTGACGCTGCCCAGCGTCACCCTGCCCAGCAACCCGGACGACGACGACCCGACAACGACGAGACGCGCGTCGTGGTCGGCCACCAGTTCGATCAAACCTGTTGGAATGGAATTGGATTGGTAGACGAGGCGGGGAATCTCCAGGCCCCCGGGCAGCTGGCCGACCACCCTGTCCAGGGCGTGCGAAGCCTGCTCGGTGACGTAGCCCAGGTATTCGCGTTCGATGGGGTCGTCTTTCGCAGGCCACGGCCGTTCCACGATCGCCGCGGCCACAACCTTGTCACCGGTCCAGCGTGATATCTGCACCGCCAGGTTGAGGGGCGCGGTCCCCTGACGGCTCGAGCTGAAGCCGGCGATGATCGTCATCGGGGGGATCCCTCTGCGGCGACCGGGGTGACGACGACGTGCGTCACCGGCACACTGTGCTCGGCGCGTGCGCGGTCCACGACGTCGAAGCGGTGCCACACCGACTCTTCGGGTGGCAGCGTCGAGATGACGATCTGATCCGGACGGAACGAGTCGACGGCCGCGGCCAGGGCCCGCAGCGGCCGGTAGTCGCCCAACTCGCCGTCGGCGACGAGGTTCTCCGCGCGGAGTGTCGCCAGCGTGTCGTCCAACCGCCGTTGTGCGACCTCTCGGGTCGCTTCCGCGACGTCGAGCGGACCGTGGGTGGCGGCAGTTCCGGTCTCGATCGGGCTGGCCGGCACGACCACGAAGTAGGTGGCATCCCGATCCGCGTCGATGCGACGAAGCTCGTCGAGCATTTCCTTGGACTGGACGGTCTGGTTCGCCAGCACCAGCACGCGGTGCGGTCGTGTCGTCGCCGCGACCCCTTCGACGACGGGCCGCCGGCCCACGAACCACTTGTTCGCGAGGAACAGCACGATGACGACTGCCCACGACAGCAGGCTCAGCACCAGTTGCGACCGCACATCGTCCTGCAGATACATCTGCACCAGGATCGCCACGATCGCGGCCGCGGTGATGATCGACAACACCGGGAACAACCACATCTTGACCCGTAGCTCCGAGTCCGGCGTGCGGTACCGCAGCACGATCTGGGATACGGCGATGAGCAGGTACACGAACAGGATGACCGCACCGCTGGAGTTCAGCAGGAACGCGAAGACGGTGTCCGGTGAGATTGCCGCGGCGATGACACACAGAAAACCGACGACCGAGGAGGCGAGGATCGCGGTAGCCGGCACCCCTCGACGGGTCACCCTGACCAGCTGCGCGGGTGCTTCCCGACGCGCAGCGAGGACGAACAACATGCGGGACGCGGTATACATGCCCGAGTTGAGACAGCTCAACACGGCCGTCAACACCACGGCGTTCATGATGTGGTCGGCGTACGGGATCCCCATTTCGGTGAACGCGGCGACGAAGGGGGACGCCGCTGCCGCCTCGTCGTTCCACGGCAGGATCGTCGCCAGTAGGAACGTCGAGCCGACGAAGAACACTGCGATCCGCACGATCACCGAGTTCGCGGCCTTGGTCACCGCACGCTCCGGGTCCGCCGATTCCGCGGCGGCGATCGTCGCGATTTCGGCCCCGACCATGGAGAAGATCACCGTGACCACACCGACGGTGATGGCCATGGCGCCGAACGGCAGGAACCCGTCATGGCTCCACAGGTTCGAGAAGTCGAGCGACTTGTTCGGCCACACCCCGAGAACGAACAGAGTGCCCAGCCCGATGAACACCACGATCGCGGCCACCTTGATGCCGGCGAACCAGAATTCGAACTCGCCGAACGACGACACGGAGAACAGATTCGTCGCGGTCATCAGGATCATCAGAATCAACGCCGACAACCACAGCGGGATGTCGATCCAGTACTGGATGATCGTCGCGCCGGCGATCGCCTCGAAACCGACGACGATCACCCAGAAGTACCAGTACAACCAGCCGACGGAGAAGCCGGCCCAGTTGCCCAACGCGGCGCGGGCATAATCGGCGAACGACCCGGTCGACGGATTGGCGACCGCCATCTCGGCCAGCATCCGCATGACCATGATGATCAGGACCCCGGCAAGCGCGTAGGTAATGAAGGCCCCCGGCCCGGTGTCACCGATGACGACGCCCGAGCCGACAAACAGGCCTGCGCCGATCACCCCGCCGATCGCAATCATCGTCAGCTGCCGCTGGCTCAGCGCCTTCTTCAAAGTGGGTGTTGCACTCATTGCATCCCTCCGATACTCGACGCACCGGCTGCACGCTCTCTTGGCGAGACCGGCTGTCGGATTCCGTGGGATGTACTCGGCTGGGCGCGCGACCAGAGGGAATGAGCCGCAGGGCTTGAGTCTCAATCGTAAGCCGCGCCGTCCGTCCACCGAGCGGGTTCGGACAGGTGGATCTGGTGCGCGCTGAGCGTGAGTGCACCGGAACTTCCGCCCCGGGCAAGCGACAGCGCCCTCAGAAGTGCGGACAATAGAAGGTTGCAACCGGCACGCCGCTCGCCCCACGGAACGAGGTGGAGCAGCCGCAGAAGGAGTTCACGATGAGTTCGAAGAAGACCGTGGCGGGAGCCGTGATCGCCGGTGCGCTGGGCTTCGGCGCACTGGGGCTCGGCACCGGCACGGCGAATGCTGATCCATGGCCACCGTCGATTCCCGCTATCTCGGTCCCCGACTTGGTTCCACCGCCCGGACAGCTGGGGCAGCTGCCGTTCATCCCACCGCCGGGCCAGTTGGGACAGCTTCCGTTCGTGCCGCCACCCGGGCACTGGGACAAGCCGTGGAAATGGCTTCCTCGGTGACTCACCGCGAGAACTGATGACCTAATCGTGCGCCCGCTCCACGACCCAGGCCGCGACCTGTGTTCGGGAAGTGAAGCCCAGTTTGGCCAGGATGTGCTCCACATGACCTTGTGCGGTGCGAGGTGAGATCACCAGGCGGTCGGCGATGGCCTGATTGGTCAGGCCTTCGGCGATCAGGGCGGCGACTTGGCGTTCCCGCTTGGTCAGTCGCGTCGACGCGTCGGCGTGGGGCCTGTGCGTACCGGCCTGTTGCTCGTGGAGGGCGTAGGCGATCGCCGCGTCGAAGCCGAGCTGTTCACCCTTGCGGTGGGCCGCTCCGAATGGTGTGTCCCCGAGTTCCTGCCGGGCCTTCTCTGCATATTCCTGTTGGTAGCGAATCAGATTGGAATGGATGACCGCAGTACTGCCGATCGACCGCGCCATCCCGTCCGCAGCTCCCATCAGCATTGCGGCCCGGAGCGCGTCGTGTTGCTCGAAGCTGATCCACGCCAGCGCCTCGAGGCAGGCTGCAGCGACGCGGGGGCTACGCACCTTCTTGGTCAGCTCCAGTGATTGTTCGATAAGTTGCACCGAACGATGTGCATCACCCTGCTGCCACACGGCAATTCCCAAGGCCCACAGCGAATGCGATCGATACATCGTCTCGCCGTGCGTTTCCGTGATCGCGAGCGCACGTTCGTGGCATTCGATCGCCTGGTCCGTCCGGCCAGACAGTCCATGGGCCAGACCTAACGGGTACAGGATGGCTACTTGGAGCATTCGATCTCCGCGTTCGGTGAACTCGGCGAGCGCGATGTCCAGTTGCGAGCACGCTCGCACGAGATCACCGCTGTAGAGGGCCAGCATGCCGTCGGCGCAGTCGACGTAGGCGCGCAGTAGGGGGTCACTCGTGTCGGCGGTGAGAGTCCGCGCCTCCTCGACGAGCGCTGTCGCGGCCTGGAGGTCGCCTTGAGCGAAAGCCATTACGCTGTGGCTGTAGAGCCCCTTGATCGAATCCAAGGTGGGGGGGCCGCTCTGGCGGGCGAGCAGCTGGTCGTACCACCGTCGCCCTTCGTTGTAGAGGCCCTGGGAGCTCCAGAACAGGAATAGCGCCACGGCGATGCGCAGGCCGGCGGCGGGGTCGTCGTCGATGCTGAATTCGAGGGCCTCCCGCAGATTCGCGTGTTCCCGCTTCAGCCGGGCGATCCAGTCGAGTTGGCGTGCGCTGATCCACTCGGACTCCGCATCCAGCGTCAACGCCTCGTACCAGTCCCGGTGCCGGCGACGCAACGCCACAGCCTCACCGGTCTGTTCGAGTTTCTCGTAACCGTACTCGCGGAGAGTCTCGAGCATCCGGAAGCGCACCACCGCACCGGATTCCTCCCGGATCAGGATCGATTTCTCCACCAAAGACGTCAGCGTATCCAGCAACTCGTCCGGTGCCAGACCCCCGCCACACACCTGCTCCGCGGCATCGAGTTCGAAGCTTCCCGCGAAGACCGCCACCCGACCCCACACCAGTTGCTCACCGGCGGTGCACAACTCGAAACTCCAATCGATACACAACCGCAGCGTCTGCTGCCGCGTCGGCGCACCCCGGCTGCCACGGGTCAGCAGGGCGTAGCGGTCGGTCAGCCGGCCCAGGATCTGCTCGGGCGACATCGCCCGCAAGCGCGCCGCCGCCAATTCGATCGGCAGCGGCAACCCGTCGAGCCGGTGACAGATCCCCGCCACCGCCGCCAAGTTGTCCTCGGTGAGCGCGAACCCCGGAACCGCGGCAGCGGCGCGTTCGACGAACAACGACACCGCATCGTATTTGGGCAAACCCCGCAGCGAGGGTTTCCGCTCGGGATCCGGGACAGCCAGCGGGGGGACCCGCAGCACCGCCTCCCCACCGATACCGAGCGGTTCGCGGCTGGTAGCCAGAATCCGCAACCGCGGACACACCCGCAGCAGGGGGCCGGCGAGTTCGGCGACCGCATCCACCACCTGCTCGCAATTGTCGAGAACCAACAGCAGTTCCTGTACCGCCAGGTGCGCCAGGAGGACCTCGCGCAACGGCCGAGCCGAGTGGTCCCGTACCCCCACGGCGGCGGCCACCGCATCGACCAGCGACGACCCGTCGCGCAGTTCACCCAACTCGACCAGGCGCACACCGTCGTCGTACTCGCGCCGCGCAGCGGACGCGATCCGCATCGCCAGCCGGGTCTTGCCGACACCGCCGATCCCGGTCAACGTCACCAGCCGCGACCCGGTCAGCAGGTTCTTCGCCTCGGTGAGCTCGTGTCGGCGGCCAACGAAACTCGTCAGTTCCAGGGGGAGACTTCCCGTCGCGCCCAGCGTGGAGGGAGGCTGCGACAATCGTCCGCCGCGCGAGGTCGGTTGCTCCCCGTTCCCCCGCGCATCGGGTTCCACGCGCAGCGCCATCTCGTCGACAGGAAAGCCATGACCGCGCTGCAGACCTCGCAGTTCCTCCCCGAAGTCGGCGGCGGTGGCCGGGCGCGCACCGGGCTCGCGAGACATCGCCCGGGCGATCACCGCGGACACATCGTCCGGTATTCCGTGCTCGCGCAGATCCGGCACCTCCTGCGTGGTGATCCGCAAGAACTGCGCGACCACCTGCTCACCGCTGCGACGTTCGAACGCGGCACGGCCGGTGAGGGCGCTGAACAGGGTGGCACCGAGACCGTAGACGTCGGCGGCCGGGCTCGGGGGGTTACCCGCGAGCACCTCCGGCGCGGTGTAGGCCGGCGACCCGGTGACGGCACCGGTGGCGGTCTCGAAGCCGCCGCTGATGTGCGCGATGCCGAAGTCGGCCAACTCCGGCTCGCCGTAATCAGTGAGCAGAATGTTCGCGGGTTTGATGTCGCGATGGAGGATGCCGAGCCGGTGCGCCGACTCCACCGCACCGGCCATCTTCACCCCCAACCGCAGAACCTGATCGAGTGGCAGCGGACCGTCCTTCCGGACCCGGGCCTCCAGCGAATCCTGCGGGTGAAAGGGCATCACGATGTACGGACGGCCGCTGTCGGTGGCACCGACCTGCAGAATGTTGACGATGTTCGGGTGCCCGGTCAGCCGCCCCATCGCCCGCTGCTCCCTGAAGAATCGGGCCCGGTTCTCGTCGTCGAGTTCCACGGTGAGCACCTTCACCGCCACCGTGCGGTCCAGGTCGTTCTGGGTGCAGCGGTAGACCACACCGAAACCGCCGCGGCCGATCTCCTGGACCTCGTCGAAGCCGGTGCCTGCCAGCTCCGCCGCCAGTGACGGCGGGTACCGCTGAGTGTCGAGCGGATCACCTTCACCCATCGGACGGTCTACTCACTCCGTCGGCTCGTGGTTCCGCGCACTGGCCCCGACGGCACGACCAGCGCGGATACAACCGTGGACTCACCTCTCGATGGCGTCCTTCTGAGGATATCGCTGACGGTGATCGGTGCGGGCGATCCTGGCCGTGCCAGGTGTGAGTCTCACCATTTAGTCAATTAGGTTGATCAATTTGGTTGTACGCTTTGCTCATGATCACCGAACAGGCCACCGCGCAGGTCCTGCGGGAAGCGCTGCGCCCGATCTGGCGGCAGCTCACCACCGGCAGGACGATCTCCGTCGGCAAGATCGGCGTGCTCGCATACCTGTCGAAGCACGGGCGAACGTCTGCCTCGACCCTCGCGGCGGCCGAGAGGATCAGTCCCCAGGCGATCGCCGCGGCCGTGCGCGAACTCGAAAATCTCGGCCTGGTCGAGCGCACACCCGACGAACAGGATCGACGCCGGATCTGGATCGAGCTCACCGATGCCGGCCGGGAGAGGCTGGCGCAGGAGCGGTCGCAAGGCCTGGATTGGCTGGAACACGCCATCGCGGAGCGGCTGACGGCCGACGAGAAGAAGACTCTCGACTCGGTCGTCCCGATTCTGCGCAAGTTGGTGGACGATGCCCCCGGCTACTGAGTCCACGACACACCCCCGGTTACTCCCGGCCCTGGCGTATGCCGCCCTGACCACCGCGATCGTCAGCTCACTCGGCATGCTCCTGGTGCCCACGATCTCCCACGACATGCACGTCGAGGTGAGCACCGGCCAATGGATGCTCACCGTCAACCTCCTGGTCGGGGCGGTGGCAACACCGATCATGGGCCGGCTCAGCGACGGGCCCCACAAGAAGCGCCTGCTCCTGTGCTCCCTGACCACGATCCTCGTCGGTTCGATCGTCGCCGCGGCCGCTCCCAACTTCACCGTGTTCCTGATCGGACGCGCGTTGCAGGGACTCACCTACGGAATCGTTCCGGTGACAATCGCTCTCGCCCGCCGCTATCTCCCCGACAACCAGGCCCGGATCGGCATCTCCAGCCTGTCGGTGACGGTGACGACCGGCCTGGGACTCGGATACCCCCTGACCGGCATCCTCGCCGACCTTCTCGGGTTCCGTTTCGCTTTCTGGTTCGCGGCACTGTTCCTGATCACCACCATCCTCGTCGTCTGGCGTGTCGTTCCCGCGGGCCCCGACGAGCAGGCACCATGCAACACACTCGACGTCCCGGGCGCACTGCTGGTCGGTCTCGGACTCGCGTCCCTGCTCGTCGCCGTCAGCGAAGGCTCCCGGTGGGGCTGGGGCTCGCCGTGGACCATCGGCTTCTTCGCCGGTGCGGCGACACTGCTGACGGCGTGGTCGCTCGTCGAACTGCGCACCCCGTACCCGCTGATCAACCTGCGGGTACTGCGCAACGGTGACGTGCTGGTCGCGAACAGCACCGCGATCGGCCTCGGCGCCGCGATGTACATCGGACTCTCGATCGGCAGCCTCATCGCCCAGGCGCCCGCCTCCACCGGATACGGCATCGGGTTGCCCCTGTTCTGGGCCGGATTCGTGATGCTTCCCCTCTCGGTGGCAAGTTTCGGCGCGAACCGACTCGTCCGCGCGGTCTCGCACCGGATCCGCATGAGGACCCTGTTGCTCGTCGGTGCAGGCCTCGTGACGGCCTCGAGCGTGCTCCTCTGGGTCGCCCACAACGCGCTGTGGGAAATCCTGATCGGGATGTTGGGGTTCGGGGCCGGGATGGGCATGACGTACGCGGCGATGCCGGCCCTGATCGCCCGCAGCGTCGCCGACACCGAACTCGGCAGCGCCGTGAGCTTCAACCAGGTGCTGCGCACCGTCGGCGGTTCGTTCGGCAGCGCCACCGCGGGTGCGGTGCTCGCCGCGAACCTGGCACCGGACCTACTTCCCACCGAAGACGGAATCAAGCTCGCTCTCGCCGTCGGTGCCATCGGGTGCGCGGTCGTCTTCGTCGCACTCCTGGTCAATCATGTGATGTCGCGTCCGCCGACCCCGATGTCGGAGCCGGCGGAGCGCCATTCCAGTCGCCTCTAGACCCCTTCGACGATGGCGGCCATTCCCTGCCCGCCACCGATGCACATCGTGAGAAGCGCCTTGCCGCCGCCACGCCGCCGCAATTCATGCAGTGCGGTGGTTGTCATCCGCGCGCCGGTTGCACCGATGGGGTGCCCGAGCGAGATCCCGGACCCGTTGACGTTGAGGCGGTCCCGGTCGTCGAATCCCCATTCCTTCAGGACCCCGAGCACCTGGCACGCGAAGGCCTCGTTCAGCTCGATCAGCGTGAAGTCGTCGAAGCTCGCACCCGTCCTGCTGAACAGCTTGGACGTGGCCGCGACCGGTCCGAGTCCCATCAGCGCCGGTTCGCATCCGGCGGCGGACCACCCGGTGAGGAAACCCATCGGCTCGAGCCCGAGTTCGTCGAGTTGGTCCTCGGCGACGATGAGCATCGACGACGCCGCATCGTTCTGCTGACTCGCGTTACCCGCGGTGACGACACCGTTTTTGAGTGCACTGCGCAGCCGCGACAGGGTCTCGGGCGTGGTCTCCGGGCGAATACCCTCGTCCCGCGCCACGACGGAAACGTTGCCCTTCCGGTCGGTGATCTTCACCTCGATCACCTCGTCGTTGAATTTTCCTGCCTCCCAAGCGGCGTGGGCCTTGACGTGGCTCTCGGCCGCGAACGCGTCCGACTCCTCACGGCCGATTCCGCACCGTGCGGCAACGTTCTCGGCGGTCTCGATCATTCCGCTGATCTTCCCGAACCGCCACTCCGGCTGGGAGCGTTCCCGACCGCGGTCGAGGCGGTCGTAGAGGTTCAGCGATCCGGCGCGCGTCCCCCAGCGGGCACCGGTCGTGTAGTGCTCGATGTTGCTCATCGACTCGACGCCACCGGCGAGCACGACGTCGGCCGCGCCGGTCTGCACCATCATCGACGCGGTCACGAGGGCCTGAAGTCCGGTGCCGCAGCGACGGTCGGTCTGCAGGCCCGCGACGCTGATCGGTAGTCCCGCCTCGAGAGCCGCCCACCGGCCGATGCACGGGGCCTCGGAGTTGGCGTACGACTGCCCCATCACGACGTCCTCGATGAGGATCGGGTCGATCCCGGACCGCGCCACGGTCTCCTTGATCACGGTGGCGGCCAACGTCTCTGCCGGGACGTCGCGCAGTGCTCCGCCGAAGCGGCCGACCGCGGTGCGGACCGGGGCGACCAGTGCTGCTCTTCGCATGTGTTCTTTCCTCGAGTCTCAGGGAACCAGGACGCGAACGGTTTCGGCGACGCACGCCGGCTTGTCCGCACCCTCGATCTCGATGGTGTACTTGACGACCACTTGCGCACCCTGCTTCGTGTGCTCGAACGACACGATCTCGCCACCGGCCCGCACCTTCGCCCCGACCTTCACCGGCTGGGGGAAGCGAACCTTGTTGAGACCGTAGTTGATCACCAGCTTCACACCGTCGACGCGCATGAGGTCGGCGCCGAGCTTCGGCAGCAGCGACAGCGTGAGGTAGCCGTGGGCGATGGGGGCGCCGAACGGGCCCTCGGCGGCACGCTCAGGATCGACGTGGATCCACTGGTGGTCGCCGGTGGCGTCGGCGAACACGTTCACGCGTTCCTGCGTGATCTCGAGCCAGTCGCTGTGGCCGAGATGTTCGCCGACTGCGGATTCGACGTCGTCGATTCCCTGGAATACGCGCATGACACTCTTTTCGGGTCGGTCCGGTAACGGGCGGAAGTGGAAACGGCTAGATGTTGACGTTCTCGAACACGGCCGCGATGCCCTGCCCACCGCCGATGCACATCGTCTCGATGCCGTAGCGGGCCTGACGGCGGTCGAGTTCACGGAGCAGGTTGGCCAGGATACGCCCGCCAGTGGCGCCGACGGGGTGACCGAGGGAGATTCCGGATCCGTTGACGTTGAACCGGTCTCGCATGTCCGACTCGTCGAACTTCCACTCCCGCGCGCACGCCAGCACCTGCGCTGCGAACGCCTCGTTGATCTCGAGGAGATCGATGTCGTTCAGGCTGAGCTTCGCCCGGGTGAGGGCCTTGTCCACGGCCGGCACCGGACCGATGCCCATCCGGTTCGGCTCCACTCCGGCGACGCCCCAGCTCACGAGCCGGGCGAACGGGCGCAGGCCCAGACGTTCCGCGTTCTCGGGGGTGGTCACGATCGCGGCAGCGGCCGCGTCATTCTGACCGCACGCGTTGCCCGCGGTCACGGTCGCCTCCGGGTCGACGCGCGACCGGATGGGCCGCAACGCCGACAACGACTCCGCCGTGACATCACGGCGCGGTTGCTCGTCGGTGGTGACGACGACGTCGGACTTACCGCGCCTGCCCGCCACCGTCACCGGGATCGTCTCGGCGTCGAACAGGCCGCCCTCCTGGGCGCGGATCGCACGCGCGTGGGATTCGGCGGCGTACGCGTCCTGCTCCTCGCGGCTGATCGAGTACTCGCGGCGCAGGTTCTCCGCGGTCTCGATCATGCCGCCCTCGACGGGGAAGTTCACACCGCCGGAGTTGGTGCGGGGCTTGGCCAAGCGGTCGTGGAATTCCACCGACGCACCCTTGACGCCCCAACGCATTCCGGTGCTGTAGAACTCGGTCTGGCTCATCGACTCGGCGCCGCCCGCGATCACCAGATCGCTCATCCCGGTCTGCACCTGCATGGCCGCGTAGATCACCGCCTGCAGCCCGGAGCCGCAGCGGCGGTCGAGCTGGATGCCGGGCACGGTGACGTCGAGGCCGGCGTCCAGCGCAGCGATCCGGCCGATGGCCGCCGCCTCGCCGTTGGCGTAGCCCTGACCGAAGATGACGTCGTCGATGTCCTCGGACGTGATCGACGTCCGCTCGATCAGGCCCTTCAACACCGTCGATGCGAGGGTGGTGACGGGGACGTCGCGGTATACGCCGCCGAATCCCCCGACGGGGGTGCGGACGGGTTCACAGATCACTGCTTCGTACATGGGTTCAGAGTGCTTTCTTCGCTTCGCGGACGAGTCCGCCGCCGATGATGAGACGCTGGATCTCGCTGGTGCCCTCGTACAGGCGCAGGAGGCGGACCTCGCGGTAGATCCGTTCCACCGGAACGTCTCTCATGTACCCGGTGCCGCCGTGGACCTGCACCGCGAGGTCGGCGACCTTGCCGGCCATCTCCGTGCAGTACAGCTTCGCCACGGACGGGGCGATCCGACGGTCCTCACCGCTGACGTACTTCTGCGCCGCGTCCCGCACCAGCGCGCGGCCCGCGGACACGCCCACCTGCTGGTCGGCGAGCATGGCCTGCACCAGTTGGAAGTCACCGATCGGGGTGCCGCCCTGCTTCGTGACCGCCGCGAAGGCGACCGACTCGTCGAGCGCCCGCTGAGCGCTGCCGACGGCGAGGGCGGCGATGTGCACGCGACCCCGGGCGAGCGACGTCATGGCGGCGCGGTAGCCGGCCTCTTCGCTGCCGCCGACCAGGGCGGATTCGGGGACGGTGACGTCGTCGAACGCGACCTCCGCCGTCCAGGCACCTTCCTGGCCCATCTTCTTGTCCTTCGGCCCGACCACGACACCGGCGGTGTCGGCGGGAACGAGGAACACCGCGATGCCGGTGCCGGTCTCGTCGGCGGGTCGGGTGCGGGCGAAGACCACGAACAGATCGGCCAACGGTGCGTTGGTGATGAACCGCTTGGTGCCGTTGATCGTCCACTTGCCGTCCTTCAGGACGGCGCGGGTGGTAAGTCCCGCCGGGTTCGACCCGGCCTCCGGCTCGGTCAGCGCGAACGACGCGACCACTTCACCGGACGCGATGCGCTCGAGCCATTCCGACTTCTGTTCGTCCGTACCGAAATTCACCAGCACCTGGCCGGCGATCCCGTTGTTGGTGCCGAACATCGACCGCAACGCCAGGCTCGTGTACCCGAACTCCATGGCCAGTTCCACGTCCTGCGTGAGGTCGAGACCGAGCCCGCCCCACTGCTGCGGGATGGCGTACCCGAACAGACCCATCTCCGCCGCCTTGCGGCGAATGTCGTCCGGAATCAGATCCTTTTCCGCGATTTCATTTTCCCGGGGAATTACTTCCTTCTGAATAAAGGTTCTCGTCTGCGCGAGAATGTCCTTGAAGTCGTCGTCACTCACTTCACGTTCAGCCATGAAGGTGAATATCCAGCAACCCGGCCTCGCTGTCAAGCGAGCGCCGCGGACGAGAACTCGCAGCGCAGACGGCATTTACGACCCATAGGAAGAGGGCAACTGTCGGTTTCCTTCAGCGTCTTTGACCACGGCGGTCCGAGGCACTTCAATAGGTGTCAGTGTCCGGAGGAATTGTCCGGGCATATTCGCGAACAATGAAATTTCCCGGCGAGATGGAACTCGATATTCGACATGGTTGGCAGACCCGAGGACGCACTCCTCTATAAGGGCTACACCGTCGATCCGCACGAACTGGAACAGCTGTTGCTGTCACGACGAGGGATTCTCGACGTCGTGGTGGTCGGCCGCTCCGTTCCCGGGGTCGGGGAGATGCCTGTCGCGTTCGTGGTGGCAGAAACCACGGCGCGCATCACCGCCGAGGAACTGATCGAGTTCGTGGCGGCCACGGTGCCGCCGTACAAGAAGGTGCGCGAGGTGGTTTTCGTCGACGAGTTGCCTCTGTCTCCGCGGGGTGCGGTCCTGCGGTCCGCGTTGCGCGACCGCCTGAACGACGTGCACGCCGAGCAGAGTACGGAGAATTGATGGATACGGGACAGGTGGAACGATGACACGACTGGCGCAGACCGCCGGGCTCACGGATACCCAGGGCGAGATCATCGCAGCGGTACGAGAGTTCGCGAACAAGGCGATCATTCCGCAGGCGCAGGAGCTCGAACATTCCGACACGTACCCGACGGCCATCGTCGAGCAGATGAAGGAGATGGGCCTGTTCGGGCTCACGATCCCCGAGGAGTACGGCGGAATCGGGGAATCCCTCCTCACCTACGCACTGTGCGTCGAGGAGATCGCGCGGGGCTGGATGAGCGTGTCCGGGGTGATCAACACCCATTTCATCGTGGCGCACATGATCGCCAATCACGGCACACCCGAGCAGAAGGCCCACTACCTGCCGCGCATGGCGACCGGTGAACTGCGCGGCGCGTTCTCGATGTCCGAGCCCGAACTGGGTTCCGACGTCGCCGCCATCCGGACCAAGGCGGCCCGGGCAGCGGACGGCAACTACGTGATCGACGGCCAGAAGATGTGGCTCACCAACGGCGGGTCGTCGACGCTGGTGGCGGTGCTGGTCCGCACCGAGGAGGGGGCGGCGAAGCCCCACGACAACCTCACCGCGTTCCTCATCGAGAAGCCCGCCGGGTTCGGCGAGGTGCTGCCCGGGCTGACGATCCCCGGAAAGCTCGACAAGATGGGCTACAAGGGCATCGACACCACCGAGATGGTGTTCAGCGGCTACCGGGCCGCGGCAGACACGATCCTCGGCGCCGACCCGGGCCGCGGCTTCCGGCAGATGATGGACGGCGTCGAGGTCGGCCGCGTCAACGTCGCCGCCCGCGCCTGCGGGATCGCCCAGCGCGCGTTCGAACTCGGCGTGAAGTATGCGAAGACACGGGAGACGTTCGGCTCGCCGATCGCCGAACACCAGGCGATCGCCTTCCGGATCGCGGAGATGGCGACCAAGGTCGAGGCGGCACACCTGATGATGGTGAATGCGGCGCGGCTCAAGGACTCCGGGGAGCGCAACGACGTCGCGGCCGGGATGGCCAAGTACCTCGCGAGCGAGTTCTGCTCGGAGGTGACGCAGGACAGCTTCCGGATCCACGGCGGTTACGGCTATTCCAAGGAATACGAGATCGAACGCCTCATGCGGGAGGCACCGTTCCTCCTCATCGGCGAGGGCACCAGCGACATTCAGAAGCAGATCATCAGCCGCGGGCTGCTGCGTTCGTACAACTGAGGAAGGAAGAATCAATGACACTTCTCGAGGGACGGGTCGCCGTCGTCACGGGCGCAGCCCAGGGCATCGGTTTCGAGATGGCCCGGAAGTTCGCGAGTGAGGGCGCGTCGGTCGTCCTCGGCGACATGCACGCCGAGAACGTCAAGGCCGCCGCCGGAAAGCTGGAGGCCGACGGCTTCCAGGCCGTCGCCGTCGCCTGCGACGTGACCGATCCGGATCAGATGCAGAACCTGGGAAAGACGGCGCTCGACGCGTTCGGTGCGATGGACGTGTGGGTCAACAACGCCGGCATCACCCGCGACGCGACGATGCGCAAGATGTCGCTCGCCGATTTCCGCTCCGTCATCGACGTGCACCTGCAGGGCGCGTGGCTGGGCACCCAGATCGCATCGATCGCGATGCGGGAGGCCGGCAAGGGTTCGATCGTGAACATCTCGTCGATCTCGGGCAAGGTCGGCATGGTCGGGCAGACCAACTACAGCGCCGCGAAGGCCGGCATGGTGGGCCTGACCAAGGCGGCCGCGAAGGAGGTCGCCCACCTCGGTGTGCGGGTCAACGCGATCCAGCCCGGCGTGGTGAACACCGACATGATCCGCGCCCTGCGCGCCGACATCATCGAGGCGAAGCTCAAGGAGGTCCCGATGGGCCGCGGTGCCGAGCCCGAGGAGATCGCGAACGTCGCGCTGTTCCTCGCGTCCGATCTGTCCAGCTACATGACCGGCACCGTTCTCGAAGTCACCGGCGGACGTCACATCTGACAACCGGCGGATCGACGCGTCGTACGCAGTAGTCTGCACTGGTGGAGTCGCGACACGTCGAGTACTTTCTCGCCACCGTCGACAACGACGGCCTCGCGCTCGCGGCCGAGGCCCTGGGCGTCACCAAGCCGTCGTTGTCGAAGGGGCTGCGCAATCTCGAGCGTGATCTCGGTGTCGAACTGTTCCACCGCGTCGGCCGCGGCCTGGTGCTCAGTGCGGCGGGAAAGGCATTCGTCGGTCCGGCGCGGAAAATCGTGCGAGACCTGGTGGCCGCCGAGAGCTCGCTCGTCGACGTCTCGGGACTGCCGCGCGGCCGACTCGACATCTGCGCGTCGGCGCACGTGGCGGAAGGCCCTGTCACGGAACTGATCGGGTCCTTCCGCAAGCAGTATCCCGGCGTGGTCGTCCGGCTCGCCGACCTGCGACCGGTCGACGTCATCGCGTCGCTGATCCGAGACGGGCACTGCGAGATCGCCTTCAGTCATTTCCCCTTCGCTGCAGCCGGATTGACGACGCGTGCCCTCGGAATTCACGAGTACTGGCTGGTGGTTCCGCGGGACGCCGAAATCGCCTGGCGGGACCCCTTCCCCCTCCACGATCTTCCGGATATTCCCGTGGTGGGGCTGCCCAAGGAGTCGTCGTCGCGGACCGTCATCGAGAAGGCACTGCAGGCCGCAGGGAGCCGGACGGTCATGTCGGCCGTCGTCGAGCAGCGGGAAGCCGTCAGCGCGTTCGTCGTCGAGGGTGTGGGAATGTCGTTCATGGAACGCACCCTTGCGGAACGGGCCGCGGTCGGGGGAGCCCGGATCTGCACCCTCGACCCGCCGATCACCGCCCCGTACGGGGTGATCTACGACGAGGCCCGGCTGTCTCCGGCCGGACGGGCATTCCTCGACACACTCGCGCCGTGAGCGTCGTCGAGTGCGGCGATGAACGCCGCCGCCGCGGGCGGAAGCGGATCCGGTCGATGGACGAGACCGATGGTGCGCACCTCCGGCGGTGCGAGCGAGCGCACCACGACCCCCGGCAGTTCCTGCTCGGCGACGCGCCTCGGGAGCAGGGTCGCCCCCGCGCCCTGCACAACCAGTTCCCACATCGACTGACGATGCGCACACTCGACGGCGATGTTGTTCACCGGCAGTCGTGGACGCGACCCGATCTCGACGATCATCGGAATGTCGGCAAGCAGTTCGACGGGCACCGGATCGGGTAATTCGATCGCCAGATCGGCGTGGAGTGCGAGCACGATCTCCTGTTCCCCCACCATCCGGAACTCGAGACCCTGGTGGTCGACGAGCAGTTCGGTGAGCCCGAGGTCGCACTCTCCCGACCGGACCGCGCGGCCCACGCCGTCGGGAACGTCTGCCGACACCGTGGCCAGGACCACGCGCGGGAACTGCCGATGAAACCGGCCGACGATGCGCGGAAGCGGATCGGCGGCAAGCGAATTGAGAACAGCGATCGTGAGCGTGCCGGACCGCAGTTCCGCGACGTCGTGCACGACGGCCCGCGCCCGCTCCACATCGGCGAGGACCTGCCGCGCCGCATGCGCGAACGATGTGCCCGCCGGGGTGATCCGCAGCTTCCGTCCTCCACGATCGAACAGTTCGACACCCAGATCGCGCTCGAGAGTGCGGATCGCCTGCGACAGCGAGGGCTGCGCGATGAACAGCGCCCGCGCGGCCTCGGTGATGCTGCCGTGATCGGCCACGGCGACGAGGTACTCGGCGTCCCGGATGTCCACCGGTCGAGTCTAGCGGCCATGATGTTCGACGAGACCACGGCCGGTTACCGAGATGCGTGCGCCGCGGTGTACCCGGTCGAGTCGAACGTCGCGCAGGTAGGCGGTGGGGTGTCGGGCGGATCGACTCCGACTCCCACCGCGATGCACTATCCCCACGCCGCGCATCCACACCGCTCGCGTCCATCCCATTGGGCTACGGGGGTCGTAGGCGCTTGCCAATTAATAACCGATCCAGCCGATCGTTACTTCGACAGCTGCGGTGAATCGGCGATGATGCGCTTGACCGTCGATGCTGCGGCGGTGAGCTGGTTCAGATCGATGCCGGTGTCGACATCGTGGCTGTGGAAGTGCGCGACCAGTTCCTCGGTGGCGAGGTTGCCGTGTGCGCCCGGCGCAAACGGGCACCCACCGTATCCGCCGACCGCGCTGTCGAAGTGTTCGATGCCCAGGTGGTGTGCTGCGTGCAGGGCGGTGGTGAGCGCTTGACCGTCGGCGTTGTGCAGGTGTAGTCCGATGGTGATGTCGGGCAGTGACTCGCGGACGGCGCCCACCGCGGTGAGCACGTGCTCGGTGGTGGCGGTGCCCAGGGTGTCGGCCAGCCCCAGGGCGCGTATCCCCATGGCCGCGAACTGTTCGGCGACCTCCACCAGGCGCATGGGTGAGATGATGCCCTCGAACGGGCAGACGAACGCGGTGGAAACCCCGCCGAGGAACCGTTGCTCCGGGTAGCTGGCCACCGCCTGGGACAGATCCTCGAGGGCCTGTGCGGCGGACTTGCCGGCGTTGGCTTGGCTGTGCGCGGAACTGGCCGAGGCCGCGATGTGCACGACGTCCACTCCGGCAGCCACAGCACGGTGAATCCCGGTCGCGTTCAACGCTAATGCGCTGACCTGTGTAGTGGCGCGGTAGGGCTGCAACCGGGAGATGAGGGTGTCGGCGTCGGCCATCTGCGGGACGCGGGTGGGCGAGACGAAGGAGACGGCTTCGATCTGCCGGATTCCGGCTGCCACCAGCGCGTCGGCGATGGTGAGTTTGTCGTCGGTGGCGACAAGAACGTCCTCGTCCTGGAGACCGTCGCGTAGGACGACATCGGTGATGGTGACGCGCATGGGAATGCCTTTCCTGGGGTGGCCGGGGTCAGAGTGAGGTGGGAACGACGATCAGGGCCCAGGCCACCAGTGGGGCGATGAGCACCACCAGACCGCAGTAGGCGAGGACGTTGCGTTGGAACCGTTGGCGGTCTTTGACGTCGGCCTCGGCCACCACGATGGACCCGTTCGTGGCGAAGGGGCTGACGTCGACGACTGTGGACGCGAAGGCCAGCGCGATGATGAATCCCAGCGCGCCCAGTTCCCCTGCGGCGAGCATGGGTGCGGCCAGCGGCAGCGCGATACCCAGGGTGCCGATCGAGGAGCCGACCGCGGAGATGATCGCGACGGCGTACAGCAGGATCAACGCGGCGGCCAAGGGGGAGCCGAGGTGGGTGGCGGCGTCGCCGAGGAAGTCGAGGGTGCCGTTTTGTTTGAGCACCGTCATGTATGTGAGCATGCCGCAGACCAGCACGACCGCCGGCCAGGCCACCTTGTCTTCGATCCGGGGCATCTTTTTCGGGGCCATCAGCAGCAGAACAGTACTGATGCAGATCGAGCTGACGCCGACGTCGACGTTGAAGGCCACCGAACCTACTGCCAGGAGAAGGATTCCGATGAGGGTCGCGGCCCGTTCCCGGTTGAACGGGGTGCGGCCGGTGACGTCGACGTCGACGTCGGGCAGGACGGCGGTCGCGGAGGCGGTGCCAGATCCGGGGACGGCGCCGGGGTTGGGGTGAGGGCGGGTCGGTGAGCTTGCGCCGCCGCCGGTGACGTCGTCACGGTCCTCGGGCAGCTCGTGGAGCAGGTCGCGGCCGTAGATGGCGAACAGGACGGCGAAGAACAGGGCGTTCAGTGCGAAGGGAACGATGAACAGCAGCAGTGGGTTCGCCTGATAGCCGGCGGATTTGATCAATCCGTTGACGAAGGCGCCGTAGATCGTGATAGGTGAGAACGCGCAGCCCAGGGCGCCGTGGTTGATGGCCATGCCCATCAGCAGGGGGTTGATCTTCTTTCTCCCGGCCAGCCGCATCGCGATGGGGGCGAGCATGCCTGCCGCCATTGGTGATCCCAGCGCCATCAGCGTGCCGGAAAGCAGGAACATCATCCACACCAGTGCCCATCGTCGTCCGTGGACCAGTCGGAGGGCCGATTCGACGATGATGTTGATGGTGCCGTTGGCCTTGGCAATGGCGAACAGCAAGGTGATGCCGGCGACGATCAGGAAGATGTCGCCGGGAAAGGCGTCGACGATGTCGTCGATCGGGATCCCCGAGACCCATCCGCCGACGAGGAAGGCGCCGGCGAAGGCGAGGATGCCCATGTTGATCGGCACCTTGGTGGCGATGGTGAAGATCAGTACGAGGGCGAGGATGGAGATGGCATAGACCATGGGACCGTGTTCTTTCCGTGCGGGGGCAGACGGGAAAGGTGCGGCTGCACCAAGGAGCAGGGGCAGAGGCGCGGCGGACGCCGGCGGGTCAGATCACGCCGGCGGTGCGCAGTGTGTGCAGGCGATCGGGCGTCAGACCCAGCATCCGACTCAGCACGGGTTCAGTGTCGGCCCCGAGATCGGGCCCCAACCATCCGACTTTCGTTGCCTGGCCGTCGAACTGAGGTACCACGCCGGGGAAGCGCACCTCCTCGGGTGAGCCGCCTTCGACGTCGACCTTGAACGGCTGGATCATCCCGCGGGCCAGATAGTGCTCGTCGGAGACGATGCGGGCAGCGTCGTAGACGTCGCTGGCCGGGACACCGGCGTCGGACAGTGCGGTGACCACTTCTTTCGTGGATCGGGTCGTCGTCCATGCCACGATCGCCTCATCGAGATCGTCTTCCCTCAGGTAGCGTTTGGTGCCGTCGACCAGGTCTGGATCATTGGCCAGGTCCGGGCGGCCGACGGCGTTCATCAGCCGGGCGAAGACCGCGCTGGCGTTCCCGGCGATCAGAACCGAGCCGTCGGCACACGGGTAGGAGCCGCTGGGCACCACACCGGGCAGATTGCCGGCAGTGCGCTCGCGCACCATTTCGTAGGCGTCGTAGTCGGCGGTCAGCGACTCCATCGCCATGAAGACCGATTCGTAGAGTGCGACATCGGCGACCTTGGGCCGGGGGTGGTCGCCGCTACGAGCTCTGGCCAGAAGCATCATCAACGCGCTGACCGCACCGTAGAGACCGGCGAGGGTGTCGCCCAGCGGTGCCGCCGGACGCACCGGCTCACGGTCGGGATAGCCGGTCACATACCGCAATCCGCCGAACGCCTCGGCGACTCCACCGAATCCGGCGCGCTGCGCATAGGGTCCGTTCTGGCCGTAACCGGAGATCCGGACCAGGACGATGTCCGGGTTAGCTGCCTGCAACTGTTCGGGGCCGATGTTCCAGCGCTCGAGTGTGCCGGGGCGAAAGTTTTCGATCACGACATCGACCTTGGTGGCCAGGTCCAGGACCAACTGCTGGCCCTCGGTGCTCTTCAGATCGAGTGTCACCGAGCGCTTGTTGCGGGCAATGGTGCGATACATCATCGAGGTGGTGCCCCTGCTGCGGCGCCAGCCGCGCAGTTCGTCACCACCGTCGGGACGCTCGATCTTGATGACCTCGGCGCCGAAATCGGCCAGCAGCCGAGTCGCGAAGGGTGCTGCGATGAAGTTACCCAGCTCCAGGACGGTGATGCCGTCGAGCGGACCTGTGGTGGTGTTGTTCATGATGCTCCGATTTCTGTCGGCGATGTGATCAACAGTCAGTTGGCCCATTATGTGGGTCATACTGGCCCGAATAATGGGGCAACCATAGTGCGCTGGGTCACAGAGCGCAATGGTGTATGCCGACCAGCACGCGTGGAAATGACGAGAAGAGACCCACGCACCGCCGCGAGTGGCGGCCCGGGGGTCAGGCGTCGAGGAGAGACTTTTCGATGCGATGAGCAGCGGCGATTGCCGAGGAACCGAGGCGGGCTCCGGGATCGTCACCGAGCCGATGCAGCGGGCCAGACACGCACACCGACGCGACGATCTCGCCGTGCACTCGTACCGGTGCGCTGACCGAGCCGAGTCCGGGAACCCGCTCGGAGAGCGTCTGCCACCAGCCGCGGCGTCGCGCGGCGGGGTCGTTGTCGAAATCGCCGGCCAGCACGTGACCGCTCGACCCCTCCGCCAGCGGAAATGTGGTGCCGACCGGCATGGTGGCCCGCAGTTCGTTCGACGACTCGACGCTGACAGCGCACAAGCGCAGGTCACCGCGCCTCACCCACAGTTGCGAGGACTCCCCGGTGCTCTCGCTCAGCTCCCGAAGGACCGGCAGGGCGATATCTGTCATACCCGCCGCAGTGAAGCGATACCCGAGCCAATACCGGCCCTCAGCATCTCGACGCAGGTAGCCATAGTGCGCGAGGTCGGCCACGAGACGTTGGGTGGTCGACTTCGACAAGCCGACCGTGCGTGCAAGCTCGCTGGTAATCATCGGTCGCAACTCGACAGCATCGATGATGGCGAACGCGCGCGACAAGACACCGACCGCCTTGCGCTGCTCGTCCGCCATTGCCCGTCTCTCCCGAGGAAACCGTGTCCGCGACCGCGACCGCGACCGCGACCGCGAACTGCATGGTTCATGTCCACTGTTTGTGTCAAACGATCCTAGCGTTCGATCACCCGCAAAAACGGCGGTCCACCGGGCGAAACCGATTCGTCTGCCCGCGGCATCTCATGCGTGGTCCGGGCACAAAGAGATCAGGCGACCGTCCTTTGGGGTAGCCGCGCTCGCCGGAGAACCGCGTGCCGCGTGCGTCAACCTCGATGCGCGATCGGCGTGCAGCGTGGGCGGATGGGGTGAGGTGCTCAGCGACACCACCGTCGCCATGCTCATGCGTCCGGCACGAACGGTTTTGTTCGAGCCCGCTCACGAATAGCTAGACCGACTCGACGCTTTCGCGCTCGGCGGCCGCCAGCACGGCTTCGACCACCAGATCGTAGATCGTCCGACGATCGATGCTGGTCAGCTCCGTGATGTGGGCGCGGGCCGTCGGATACTCGCCGTCGGGAAGATGGGCGTAGATGCGCGTCCATGACGCGGCATCCTTCGCCTGGATCTCGGGGTCGAGGGTAGCGAGTACGGCGACCTGCCCGGCGAGCCCGAGCACGGAGTCGGCGAATGCCCGGTAGTACCGGACCGTGGCTTCGCGTGACAGACCCGACCGCGCGAACGTCTCGAGGATCAGCTCGACCATTCGGCGCTCTGCCGGACCGCCCGTCGTGCGGGCGAACGTCAGCGCCGCGATGGCAGGAGAGCGGACCGCGGTCGCCCAGATCCGATCGGCGATGCGCCGCAACGTGTCCTGCCAGTGCTCACTGTCGGGCACCTCCCCGATCTCCTCGAGCTCGACGGCGGTCGCATGGTCGTAGACGGCCAGCAGCAACTCGTCCTTGTCGCGGAACAGCCGGTACAGAGTCGTCGCATCGACCTTCAGCTCCTCGCCGAGGCGACGCATCGTCAGCCCCGCGGCGCCGTCACGCTGAGCGAGTTCGAACGCGGCCTTCACCGCGGCTTCCTGCTGCAGCCCCTTGCGTTCACGCCGCGTCGTCCGCTCCGGCGGCGTGGCGCGGGCGGTGTCCTTCGCCATCCTGCTCCCCTCGATCCCTCGACCGATCCACCGTAGCAATACAGCACCCGCGCATCCCGCTACCCACAAAGTTGTCAACAGCGTTGACAACATCGTTTCAGCAGAGTTTAGTGGTCGTCGCCACAGCACTACTTCAAGGAGTTCGCATGACGGAATCGCGGGTCGCGACAGCGACTGACGAACCACAGTTGACGCCGCGACTGACACTTCCGTCAGTGGTGGCGTTCGGGTTGTCCTATATGGCACCGAGCCTGGTCATGATCATTTTCGGCGTCATCGCAGTCGCCAGTGCCGGCACCGCGCCCACGGCATTCCTGGTCGCGACCGGGGCGATGCTGCTCACCGCACTGAGCTACGCACGGCTGGCGCGCATCTACCCGGTCTCGGGTTCGGCCTACTTCTACGCGCGCCGCAACCTCGGCTCGGCGGCCGGGTTCCTGGTCGGTTGGGCGATCCTGTTGGACTACCTGTTCTTGCCGATGGTCGCGTGGCTGGCGCAGTCGATCCTGCTCAACGCACAGTTCCCGGCGGTTCCGATCTGGCTGTGGATGTTGATCAACGCCGGCTTGACGACGGCGATCAACGTCATCGGGATCGCACTCGCCGATCGTCTCAACCGGTTGCTACTCGCCGTCTCCACCTTCTTGGTACTGCTCTTCTTCGCGTACTGCATCAAGTTCCTCGTCGGCAATCCGGTCGCCTCGTACACCGAGCCGTTCTGGAACTCCAGCAGCACGGTCGCCGGCATCTCCGCGGCAGCGGCGATCGCGGCGTACTCGTTTCTCGGTTTCGACGCGGTAACCACACTCGCCGAGGAGACCAAGGACGCCGCGCGAAACATCCCGCGGGCCATCATCTGGATCGTCTCGATCGGCGGCGTCATCTTCTTCGCCGTGGCATATGTAATGCAGCTCGTCCACCCCGGCGACATCTTCGACGATGCGCAGGCCGCGTCGTACACGATGTCGGTGCAGGTCGGTGGTCAGTTCTTCGCCGATTGGACCAACCTCGCGGGAATCATCGCAGGATCGGCCTCCTGCCTGGCCGTCCAGCTCAGCTCGAGCCGTCTACTGTTCATCATGGGCCGCGACGGCGTGCTTCCTCGCCGATTGTTCGGCAAGCTCGACGGCCGTACCCGGACGCCCGTGTTCTGCGTGCTCGTCACGGGCGGCATGTGCTTCGTCGGCATGAACATGCCACTCGAAACCGCCACGGGATTCATCAACTTCGGCGCGTTCACCGCCTTCACCGCGGTCAACCTGTGCGTCATCGTTTATTACTTGCGCAACAACGCGACACGGCAGTTGAGTGCGGTCCGCTTCGTGGTCCTGCCACTCGTCGGCGCCGCCGTCACGCTGTACATGATCACCCAGCTCAGCGAGCATGCACTGATCTCCGGCATCTCCTGGTTGGCAATCGGAATCGTCTACCTCGTCTGGCTCACACGCGGATTCCGCCGGCCGACACCCGAGATGAGCTTCACCCACGAGCAGGCGGTCATCGTCGCCGCCGGACAGAGCAGCGAGGCCGCGAAGTGATCTACAACGCAACATCGATTGTCAGCCTTGCGGATTGGCAGAGTTCACCGGCCAACCGGTACACCTTCGGCCGAATGCGGGAGGTCGTGCCGACCGCGCGGGTCGCTGCCGGATCGGCGCCACTACGGCTCGCCGACGGCGACCCGCTCGACCTCGATCTCCCCGTCGGCGCCGAGACCCTCCGTTCCGTGCTCGACCGCACTTACACCGACGGATTCATGGTCCTCCACAACGGCAGCGTGCGCGCCGAGCTATACCCCGGAGACCTCGAACCCGGCCGGACGCACATGCTGTTTTCGGTCAGCAAGTCAATCGTCGGAACCGTCGCGGCAAACTTGATCGCAGTCGGTCTGCTGGACCCCGAAGCCGCACTCACCGATTACATTCCGGAACTTGCGAACTCCGGCTACGCGGGTGCTACCGTGCGCAATATCCTCGACATGCGTTCCGGCATCCGATTCTCCGAAGAATACCTGGAGCCCGGCGCCGAGGTGCGGTTCCTCGATCAGGCCGTGGGCTGGATTCCGCGCGTCGACGATTGGGTACCGCCGTCGCTCTACCAGTTCCTTCCGATGCTGAAAGCGGATCGCCCCCACGGCGGCCCTTTCGAATACCGTTCGTGCGAAACGGATGCACTCGGCTGGGTGTGCGAACGCGCCGCCGCCGACCGTATGCCGGCGCTACTGTCGCGGCTCGTGTGGTCGAAGTTCGCCGGCGACGACATGGACGCCGGGGTTGACCGTGCCGGAGCCGTTTTCGCGGACGGAGGCCTCGCCGCGACACTCCGGGACGTTGCGCGATTCGGTGAGATGCTCCGCCGCGGCGGACGCATCGGCGCCGAACAGGTCGTGCCGCTGCACTGGATCGACGACTCCCTGCGCGGCGCTCCCGATTCGCATGAGGCATATTCTCATTCACCGACCGAAACGCCGTTCCCTGGCGGAATGTACTGTAATCAGTTCTGGATTCCCCACCCCGACCGGCGTGTGCTGTTGTGTCTGGGCATCCACGGTCAGTACGTCTACATCGACATCGACCGGGGCGTCGTCGTCGTGAAACTGTCGTCCTGCCCGACACCGGTGAACGACGAACTGGACTACGCCGCATTCGCCGCGGCCGAGGCCGTCGCCGCCGCGTTGGCCTGAACGGTCACTGCATCCGCCCAGCCGGACACGCATGGGCGCCCGGCCGCCCGCCCGCCGCCTCTACCGACTGGCTCGCGCGCTAGGGATCGACGGTAGTCGGCGAACCCTTCGTCTCGGCGCAGCCCAGGAACCCGCCGGGTACCGCCGTAGGCGGGCAGTCCTGCCTGTTCAGGGTTGATCCGCGCCCTCCGGGAGGTGAGGAACTCCCGGACCTGTGCTCGCTGGTCGTCCATGCGTTCCACGGTATGCGGACCGGCACTGCCGAGGGAGGTACTGCGGTTACCTGGAAGAGCAGTGACTCCCGCGGGTACCGGATCGCGCGTTCACTCGAATTGTGACCACCTCGCATGACCGACCGCCGGTCGCGGCACCGTCGCAAGCCACCAGCTCCGCCCGACCTCCTCCGGCCCGACCCGACAACCCCAGTGGAACAACCCGGCACACAGGTTGGGTGATCGCCCACACCTCAACTGCCAATCAACTGCCGCAACCGAACCCATTACCGACCAGCAAGACATCGGTAGATCCAGGCTGGACCGGTCGTACCGGCAATCCTTGCTATTCGTCTGACCTACACACCGGCACCGACGCTGTTCTCACAAGCTCGCCGAGCCGATTGATGCTCGCATCAACTTTATTCTTCCGAACAACCAACCGCATCGGTACAGTTGCAACCCGTGGGCTCAGCGGACAGTACGCCACCCCGTCCATCTTGAACGCGGACACGCGCTCGGGAACAATCCCGATTCCACGATTACCCGCTATCAATGGAATGATGTTGTATCCGGCGATGGCCTCGGCGACCACGATTGGTGTAAAACCATTCTTCGAGCAAGCCGCGATGACGGTATCGAATTCCAGAGACGCGCGGCTCCGATCGGCGATAACAAGGACCTCATTCGCAAGCTCTCGCCAGTGAATGGTCCCCCGTTGCGCCAACGGATGCGATATCGGCACTGCGGCACAATAGTATTCCGGCGCCGCGTCTACCCAGAACCACTCCTCCCCCAACTCTCTGACTCGCAACAAACCGGCGTCCAGATCACCGGACCTCAGCCGGTCCATTTGGGTCTCGACGCCCGCCTCCTGAAGTCTCACCGCAACGCGCGGATTCGCGCGCTCGAGTTCGCACAGAACCTGTGGGACAAGTCCGATCACAGCTGACGCCACACAACCCACCGTCAGAGTCCGGGTGCTCTCGGTGGCGGCCTCGTGCAACAATCCAGGCAAGCGCTGGTACCGTTCCAAGATCCGTCTAGCTTCGGGTAACAGCGCTTCACCGGCCGGGGTCAACGAAATTCTCCGCGAACTACGTTTGAACAGCTCTTGGTTGACCTCACGCTCCAACGTTCTGATTTGCTGTGTGAGCGGTGGCTGGGAGATGTGCAGACGCGCGGACGCCCTCGTGAAGCTCAGTTCCTCCGCGACGACAACGAAGTACTTCAAACGCGTCAGGCTCATCCTGCCTCTTGACCTTTTCGGTTCTGCGAGTAGTTACACTTGTCAAAACTATCCCACAAGCAGTCGGTCAATCGCTTCGGTGAGCCTTGCCTGTGATTCTGCGATATTACGCTCGCACATCGATGCCGCACGAACGTCGCGCCCAAGGCGTTCCGTCATGGGCGCGATCTCCCGAGACACCGCACTCGGCGCCGACCCACCAAGTACGGATCGCCGGTGCACTGATGCAATCGGATCGAGTGCTGAGCGAATAGAACTCAACGAAAGCGACAGTGGCTCTCCTCTGTACATGCACGCGGCTTCGTCTACTATCGCCGACGTCAGATCTCGCGGTTCAAGACCCCTCTCGTAACAGAGTCGGATGACGATGGCGCAGATCTGATGCGCGGTACGCCAAGACAGACCGCATTCTGTAACGATCAATGATGCCAGATCACTAGCCGAGGCCCAGTGACGTTTCGAACTCTCACGCATTCGCCTGTCGTCGACCTCGATGGCATCGAGCATCGTAGACAAGTCCCCCATGATCCGAGGCAGGTCTTCGAGCAACTCCCAGAGGACTACGTCGCATTCGAAGCGCTCCAACATCGGCTGACCAGTCGCACCTCGTTCCGACGCAATTCCTAGAGACATTGCGCCGATTGCCTTTGCGCACTGCGCCTTGATCTGCTGCGGGATATTTGGGTTCCTCTTCTGAGGCATAATGCTAGAGGTCGCACAGAACCTGTCCGGGAAGTCTACATATCGGTATTCGGTAGACATCCACAGTTCTAAATCATCGGCGATTCTCGCAAGGTTCATAGCAGCGATCGTCACGACGCTTATCGTCTCCAGACCCACATCATGGCTCATGATCGCGTCCAAACTATTTGCGATGGGACGGTCGAAGCCCAAGAGTTCTGAAACACGCTCTCGGTCTATCTCGAAATCGGTCGTGCTCAATATACCAGCCCCCGCCGGTGACTGGTTCACGCGAACCATGAGCTCCATATAGCGCTGAACGTCACGATCGAGTGTAGCCGCCCACATGCTCAGCCAGTGACCTAGCGTTGTCGGTTGCGCGTGCTGCAAAAACGTCTGACCGGGCACGACAGTCTCGACAAACTTCATCGCAAGTTTCAGTAGGACCCCCCGGAGACTATTTAGCATGCAAATATTGCAAAGAACTAACCTCCTGGTATTCAGCCTCCGTGAAACCTCTGATATATCGCCCGTACTCCTTCCTAGATTAATCCATCCCCCAATATGCTCGCCGAGGCGCTGAATTAACTGCTGCTCGGTCCAATGCATACCCCCATCCCATTCGCCGAGTAGAGCACCATTCGCCTCGATATCACGGATTTCAGCCAACATCTTGCGTCCGTCGACCTTCTCCACCAGGCCCATTTCGACCAACATCACCAAGTGGGCCTTATCGAAGTCGAGAATCGAATTCAACGGTGCTCGTTCATGGTTTCGAGACGTAAATAACCTATCGGTCCAAAGCCCCTCGGAAAGCCTTATTCCAGCTGTTCGATAGCCACGGTAGTCGACGGACTTCTGTTGCAAAGACATATTAGATGCCAACCCATTCTTCCTCGGACCATGTGATCAACTCACGCGCGTTGTGAACGTAGCCCTGGTGGTTGCTCCGCTCAAACACCCACAACGTGACCGCGCACCTCTACAGACACCCCACCTGCGCGCATACGATTTTCGTATGGAATTACTTGCAAAGCCGTATTAGCTTGCCCGATGACATCGCGGTATAAACACTGCAACAGACACCGGTGCGTTGACAGATCCGCACCTGCCGCACCAGCTCAGAATGCTTCGCTCACACAGGATGCAGACGATGGAAGGTTTTGTAGTGACAGAAGAAACTGCAACCAGGACGGTCGGCTATGACGCCGGCCCCGTACTACCGTTCCATAGGCGGCTCGTCCTCAGCGCATCATCTGGTTCGTTTTCCGACGGCTATGTACTCGGCGTGACTGGGATCGCGTTGGCCGTCGCAACGGACACAATGGACATCAGCGATACGTGGCAGGGACTTCTTGGGTCGTCCACACTTGCCGGGCTATTTTTCGGCGCATTGATCTGTGGACGATTGGTGGACCGCTTCGGACGACAGCCATTTTTCGGTCCCCTGATGTTAATTTTCACCCTGGTCTCCCTCCTGCAGCTTCTGACGAGTCCCGATTGGTCATTGTTGATCGTCCGATTCATCATGGGACTGCTCCTCGGGGGTGACTACGTTTCGTCGAAAGCGCTGCTCGCGGAAGTATCCCCACGCCATTGGCGTGGCCGAGCATTGGGCGCACTCGGATTCGCATGGACATTGGGATTCGCGTCCGCGTACATCGTCGGGCTACTCATGCGCGACCTAGGTCCTGATTCGTGGAAGTGGATTCTCGCCACATCGGCAATTCCATCAATCATTAGTTTCGTTCTACGTATCGGCGCACCCGAGTCGCCTCGTTGGCTTGTCCAGAACGGACGTGCGGCCGAGGCCCGAAAAATTGTGACTAGCCGGATCGGTGCGAACTACAATTTACCGGAAACAGCCCCGAAGTCGGTCGAGCCGAGCCTCCGAGCACTGTTCCGTTCCGACACTGCGAGAAGCACTTTCATAGCGTGTTTGGTGTATACCGTTGCAGTCATGCCCACCTTCGCTCTCGGCACCTTCCTGCCACGTGTCGTCGAAACACTGGGGGTAGAAAACCCATACACGGGTTCACTTGGGTATTACTGTTGCGCCGCCATAGGGCCCTTCCTGGGACTCCTTGTGATAGACCGTCTTTCACGCAGAACGATGGCCTTCGGCGGCTTCCTGATTTCTGGGATTCTACTGCTTCCGTTGATGATATCCGGTGCGAGTCCACTCTTCATCGTCATCGTCTTCGCTACCTTCGCGCTCGTCACAAAGGCAACCAGTACAGTTGGGTATGTATATCCGTCTGAATTGTTCTCGACCGAGCTGAGGGGGCGTGGGGTTGGTCTTGCGGTGGCATCGAGCCGGTTCGGTGCATCCGCGCTGACCTTCTTCATGCCGATCGTGGTTGGCAACTTCGGGGTCGTGGCCGCGTTGGCAATGTGCGTTGCAGTTCTGCTGGCCGGGGGCGTCGTGGGCTACATCTGGGCGCCCGAGACCTCCAGCAGGGCACTTGATCCAGCGGCCTCTTCATAGCTGAGCGCCTCCGGCTGGTCGGCGCCTCTCTACTAGATCTAAGACACGGAGGAGCGGGCGCTTCTCTGACGCCCGGCACCTCTCGCGCGTGGGTGAGGATCCGGCACAGGCGAGTGGGCGGAGTATGGTCGGCCGTTCGGGGCGTGTTCTGATCAAGCTCGCTTGTGCGACCCGAGCCTCACCGATCGGAACCTCGGTCCCTGGACCAGCTGGGCGTGCGTGCCAGGTCGTGGGCGTGCATAGGTCATGGTGGATGTGTGACTCGTTCAGATGTGATTTCCGATGACTTATGGGAGGTGCTCGGGGAGGTCATGCCCGCGTCGACTCCGCGGCGTGGTCTGCCGTGGAACGACCACCGTGTGACTCTCGAAGCGATCCGCTGGCGGTTCCCCCCCAGGTTCGCCGTGGCGGGACATTCCCGACGAGTTCAGTGCCTGGCAGTCGATCTGGGAACGACACAAGCGCCGGTCGGTCGACGGAACCCACGGGGCGATGTTCCACGCCGTGCACGCGACCAGCGATGGCGACGACGACACACCCGCGGCTCTGGTCTCGATCGACTCGACCAGCGTGTGTGCCCACCAGCACGCGGCGGGTGCAGGACCCACAGGGGGTTGAGTCGAATTGCACGAAGGGCTCCCAAGGTGGGCGACCACCGGCCTGCGATGTCGCGCTCTGCCGACACCGGTTGTAATGGCGCGTTGCAGGACAGTCTCTTTCGTTCCTGCACCCGACCTGATCCATCGCTGTCTCACGAATTGTTCGGGCTAGGATTCAGCGATGAGCACCCCCAAACCCTTCACCCTGCGCATCCCCGACGCCGCGATCGCGGACTTGCGCGAACGGCTCGCACGCACGCGCTTTCCGGACGAGCCGCCGCTTGCGCCATGGTCCACGGGGACGAGCGTCGCATATCTGAAATCGCTCACCGACTACTGGCAGAACGACTTCGACTGGCGCGCGTGGGAAACGAAGCTCAATTCGTTTCCACAGTTCACACTGCCGGTCCGCGGCATTGAGCTGCATTTCATCCACGCACCGAGCAAGAAGCCGGGCGCGATGCCGCTGCTGCTGTCACACGGCTGGCCGGGCTCGGTGTTCGAGTTTCACAAGTTGATCCCGCTGCTCACCGAGCACTTCACCGTCGTCGCGCCCTCGCTCCCCGGTTATACGCTGTCGTTCAGGCCGGGTCAGCAACGCTTCGGCCTCGTCGAAATCGCCGAAGTCTTCGCCGAGCTGATGACGACGCTCGGCTACGAAAGATTCGGCGCGCAGGGCGGCGACTGGGGCAGTTTCATCACCTCGGTGCTGGGCCATCGTTTCGCGGCCCGCACGTCCGGCATCCATCTCAACCTGCTTCCGTTGCGGCGCGATCTGAAAATGCCACCGAGTCCGAATGCTGAAGAGAGAATGTATCTCGATCAGCTCGACAACTTCCTCAAAGAGGAGACGGGCTATCAGTGGATGCAGGGAACGCGACCGCAGACGCTTGCGTTCGGCCTGACCGACTCCCCGGCCGGCCTCGCGGCCTGGATCGTCGAGAAATTCCACGCGTGGACTGACAACAACGGCAGCCCCGAAGATGCCGTCACACGCGACGAGATGCTCGCCAACATTTCGCTCTACTGGTTCACGGGTGCGATCGGCTCGTCGTTCTGGCCGTATTACGCGCGCATGCACGGCCCGTGGCCGGTGCCGGAGGGCGAGATCGTCGAGGCTCCGATGGGGTACGCGGAATTCCCGCGCGAAACGCTCACGCCGCCGCGCTCGCTCGCGGAACAATCCTTCGGCGACATCCGCCGCTGGACCCGCATGAACAAGGGCGGGCATTTCGCCGCGCTGGAACAGCCGCAGGCGCTCGCGGAGGACGTCATCGCGTTTTTCGGTGCGCTCGAATGACCGGTACTTAGGATACAAGTGGAGAGCGAAAGGATTCGCTGGCACGGCTCGCTCCCGGTTCGCACGCACAAGTTATTGGACGAGACTCTGACCGTCATCACCGAGGCGGTCCTGATCCCGAACCTCGCGTTCGGTCACCGAACCGCTGCGGGGGCCACGATCTGGGGGCGTGGCTGGTGGCCGAGACGATTCATCGGATGCTGCCCACCGGGATCGTGCTGTTGTGGCCCTACCCGGTGCTCTCCACTGGCTCCGACCCAGACCCAGATCCCGACGCGGACTCCGCACAGATCACAGCGCTCAACCGTGCCATCGGCCGGCTATCGGACACCTCCAACGGTGTGGACTGACACCGGTCGAGTCGGCGCCGTGGGCGCTGGGCATGTCGACCGCTTTCGAGTCGCTTGCCGTGGCACGG